>JAYURB010000476.1:0-2718 GCA_043756425.1 Bacteroidota bacterium | reverse complement strand
GACTATATACCTGAATAATCTTATGGCCCTTTTTCTTAAGTAGCGGTCCAAGATGGTAAGCTACATTCCCGGCACCTAAAAGTACAATTTTCATATTCAGGTCTTCTGTTCAGGAACATTGCTTTTAAGTCGTTTAACAAGAGCAACCAGGGAGCCAATGATCATTAAAAAACATCCTATCCATAAAATATTTATTCCCGGAAATATTATCGCTTTCATAATGATAAAATCCTTTTTATTGGATTTCCTTTCTGAAACACTGAGGTGAATTTTTCCCGTTTCAGGGTCAATTTTATTGAAGTTAAATTTTAAGCCAAGTTCTTTAATTTCATCCTCCTGGGAATAAATGGCAAAGTTTTTAATCATGAAAAGAGGTTCAGCAGAATAAAGTTTTTTGTTAACGTCTTCTACTAATAGCCGCGCCCCTACGACAAGATCGGAGTCGTTGAGGTGAAGATCTTTACGGTCCACATTTTTATTTATTGACTGTAAAATCACAAAACTATTGCTTGTAACAAATGTGTCACCCACGGCAATGGAATGTTCTTTGGGAGGCGTAAATGAATTATCGTCCGGATTCTCTTTTTTATTTTCTAATTCTGCATAGGTAATGTGAGTATAAACATCACGCGTTAGAAAGTGTTTTGTGGCAGGTTCGGCAACATTTCCCATACGTTCATTTAGCTGGACAAGGGGCTGCAGATCAAATTCTTTTTGCATCTTTCCTGTTTGTCTGTCAAGCGAGAAATACCGAATGTTATAATATACATTAACGCCTTTTTGTTCATTGCCCGTATAACTAACAAAATAGGGTCCCATCTGTAATGTATCCGTATTTCGTTCAATCATTATATTTTCTTTATTGGGCATATCCTTTCCGAGATCAATAGCTTTCATATTTCTCGAAATAACTTCTTTTTTGGAATTGGAAATAAGGGCACCGCATAAGATAAGCGCTATTCCAACATGAGCAATGGAAGCACCGGCATTGGAAAGCTTTCCTTTTAAAACTCTGAATAGATAATCCAGGTTGGCTGTGGCCGCAAAGACAGAAGCGAAAAAAAGAATATAGTAATGAGGAGGATATGTGCCAAGATAAAATGCACTAGCTCCTGTAATCAATAAAGCAATAATTCCACTAACAGCTATGGAACGAAAATATTTATTCCACTCTGTAAATTTATACTTGAAAAATTGTCCGCCCCCAATAAGCAAACAAAGGAGTATGGCAACCGGTACCTGCCAGCGATTATAGTGATCGATAGGATCCAACGGTGGCGCAAGCTTACTGCCGAATAATTTATTAATAACAGGAGTAGAAGTAGTAAAAGTTATCTGCAAACTTCCGATTACAAGCACCAATACTCCAATAAACATCCAGAATTCTCTGGAAGAAAAATGTTCTTCTTCAGAAGTTATAAATAATTCTTTTTTGTTAAATAAAATAAGAGAGATTGAGAGTAATACAAAAAACAGCATAAAGAAAACCAGGTGTCCCGACATTCCCAAATCCGTAAAGGCATGAACAGATGAATCTCCCAATATGCCGCTGCGTGTGAGAAAAGTAGAATAAAGAATAAAAAGAAAAGTAAGTATGCTTAATATTATTGCCGAAACCAATGCTTTCTTTCTATGTTTGAAAATTAACATGACATGTGCAGAAGCTGTAAGCGTCATCCACGGAACGAGAGAAGCATTTTCTACCGGATCCCAGGCCCAGAATCCTCCGAAGCTTAGTGACTCATAAGCCCAGGCTGCACCCATTAAAATACCTGTTCCCAAAACCATAACTCCTGTAAATGCCCATGGTAAAGCTGGGCGTACCCATTCATCTATCTTCTTTCGCATTAAACCCGCAATGGCATATGCAAAAGGAACAATAGTTAATGCAAAACCAAGAAATAGAGTAGGAGGGTGAATCGTCATCCAATAATTCTGAAGCAAAGGATTTAATCCTCTGCCATCTTTTATTTTGGAGAGATAATCAGGCATTTTAATAAATGGAAGATTGGCAAAATCATTTTGATCGCGTAAGAGTATAAATGGATTGGTTCCTATTTTATAATTGAAAATAACGACTCCTAAAATCATGGAAGAAAGAAAAATTTGTGCCAGGGTTACAATCAGCATTACACCACTTTCCCATGCACGTGCCGTTGCAATAATTACCCATCCTATAACACAATGCCAGAACATCCAAAGAAGGAAACTTCCTTCCTGACCTTCCCAGAAACAGGAAAGAATATATCTTAAAGGCATTATGGTATTGCTATGTTCCCAGACATAATAATATTCAAACCTGTGATTTAAAATAAGGTAAAACAAAAGTGAAAATATTCCTACTATGGAAAATGTCTGTAAGGCAAATGATTTACGCGCTAAAGAACGCCACGAATTATCATTTGTTCGAAAAAAATTGTAATAACTGAATGCAGAAAATAGGGAAGCGACTAAAGAAATTATTACAAGTAAATTCCCGATTTTGCCCCAGATAAGCTGTTCACCAATATATTCAATATTCATCAGGAAAAATATGTCTTAAAGAGTCTTAATGACTTAAACTCATTTTTTTCATGTCCTCTTTTGGATTATTGTATTTTGAAGGACATTTCATTAATATATCAGAGGCTATAAAGTTGTCTTCTTTCATCTTACCGATAACAACAATTTGTTCTGATTTTTCAAAATCCTGCGGACGGGCTTTATTTAAGATAACTT
>JAYURB010000475.1:0-6285 GCA_043756425.1 Bacteroidota bacterium | reverse complement strand
AGCCTGAGTTTCGATAATTGGAAGAGCTGTTAGTGAACCTCCACCTTTAACTTTTCCCTTCAGCGATTCAGGAAGGTCATTCATTGTGCGGGCAATTTCGTCTGAGTTGATAATTTTTGCAGCGCGCTCAAGAAGACGGGAGTGAAGATAAAACACATCTCCCGGATAAGCTTCACGGCCTGGAGGGCGACGTAATAACAATGAAACTTCACGGTATGCCACTGCTTGTTTTGAAAGATCATCATAAACAATCAATGCCGGACGACCTGTGTCGCGGAAATATTCTCCGATTGCAGCGCCGGCCATTGGTGCAAAGAACTGCATGGGAGCAGGAACTGACGCAGGAGCTGCAACTATAACAGTAAATGCCATTGCACCGGCTTCGGTAAGTGTCTTTTGAATTTGTGCTATGGTCGAACCTTTCTGACCTATGGCTACATAGATGCAAAATACAGGCTGACCTTTTTCATAAAATTCTTTTTGATTAATAATAGTATCGATGGCAACGGCTGTCTTTCCGGTTTGCCTGTCACCGATGATAAGCTCCCGCTGACCACGTCCAATAGGAATCATGGCATCAATCGCTTTGATTCCTGTCTGCAACGGTTCGTTTACAGGCTGACGGAAGATTACTCCCGGAGCTTTTCTTTCCAGAGGCATTTCAAATAACTCGCCTGTTACGGGACCTTTTCCGTCTATTGGATTACCAAGGGTATCCACAACACGTCCAAGCATGCCTTCACCAACACGGATAGAGCCGATTTTGCCTGTACGTTTTACGATATCGCCTTCTTTAATTGTAGAAGATACTCCGAGTAAAACGGCACCCACATTATCTTCTTCGAGATTTAATACAATGCCCTGAAGTCCGTTTTCAAATTCGATAAGCTCGCCGGATTGAACCTTGGTAAGGCCATAGATACGTGCAATACCGTCACCGACTTGCAATACGGTTCCTACTTCTTCAAGTTCTTTTTCAGTTTTGAAGCCTGCCAATTGCTGACGCAATATGGCTGATACTTCATCGGGTCTTACTTCTGCCATGATAATTGTTTTTTTGAGGTTTCGTTAAACGATATAGCTTAACGAAGGGTGTTTATTATTATTAGTTTTTCTTTACGTACTGATTGAATGCAAATGTTTGCTGTAGTTTACGCAGACTTGAAACAATGCTGGCATCGTATTGCTTGTCACCGATGCGTAAGATGAATCCTCCGATTAGTTTTTTGTCTACCTTTTCAATTAATTCAACTTCAGATTTCGTACTGTTTTTGACTACATCGTAAACCTGCTTACGCAGATTATCGTCAAGTCCCACAGCTGAAATAACCTCTGCTGTTTGTATCCCTTTAAGTACTTTATATTCTTCAATAAATTCTTTTGCTATTGCCACCAGATATTTTTCTCTGCTTTTGCGGATAACGATATCAAAAAACGATAAGGTCATTTGATTTAAATGCGAACCAAAGACCTGCTGAACGATACTTTGTTTTTTATACGAATGCACAATGGGGTTTGCAAGCAACAATTCCAGATCGTGGTTGCCATCGCAAACTGCTAAAAACTTCTTCATGTCTGCATGTACAACATCCAAAGATCCTTTTTCGACAGCTAGTCCAATCAGTGATTTGGCGTAACGCTTTGCTATTTTTATTTCACTCATTTTAAATCAGGCTTGAGAAGTTATCAGTTTAATGAAACGTCTTTCATCAGGTTTGCCATCAGGTTTTTTTGTTTCTCGTCGTTACTGAGTTCCTGGCGTAATATTTTTTCCGCTATTTCAATAGACATTGCCGCCACCTGATTCTTCAATTCGGAAATGGCTGCTATTTTTTCATTATTAATGGATTCGCGTGTCTGTGCCATAATTTTATTGGCTTCTGCCTGTGCTTTGTTTTTTGCTTCTGCAACAATGGCATCGCGGGTATCTCTAGCTTCTTTCAGCAGCTGGTCTCTTTCTGCACGAGCCTGTACAATGAGTTTTTCATTGTCTGCTTTAAGAGAAGCCATTTCTTCTTTTGCTTTGCGTGCAGAATTCAGTGCATTTGCAATTGACTCTTCGCGTTCTTTAAGCGCTTTTAAAATCATCGGCCAGGCAAATTTGCCCAAGATGATCATTACACAAATGAAGGATATTGACATCCAGAATATGAGGCCGAAATCGGGTTTTATGAGTTCCATATCTTTATTTTGTTTTTACTTTTTTCGTTTTTTTTGGTAAAGAATGAAACGATTCAGCCAACCGCTGAACCGTTTCATCATTCATTAACTCTTGAATACAACCAGAAGGCCTACTACCATAGCAAAGAAGGCAGCACCCTCTACAAGAGCGGCAGTAAGAATCATGTTTGCACGGATATCAGCAAGAGCTTCAGGCTGGCGCGCAATGGATTCCAATGCGGAACCACCAATACGACCAATACCGACACCTGCGCCTAACGCAGCCATACCGGCACCTAATGCAGCAATACCGTAACCTATACCAAGATTACCTGCCTCAAGAAGAATTGAACTTAACATAGAATTGAATTTATAAGGGTTAAACTAAAATTTATATTAATGCTGCTTCTTCAATATGATGAGCATCGGTTTCATGCTCATGATGATTGTCGTGCTCCTCTAATGCTGCTCCGAAATAAATTGCCGAAAGCAATGTAAAGACATACGCCTGAAGAAATGCAACCAGCAATTCAAGCAGGGTCATGAATATTACAAATGCTACAGAAACAATCGATACTCCGAATCCAACACCCGGACTCATTTCTCCGAAGATAAAAATGAGAGAGAAGAACGATAAAGCAATAATATGTCCTGCTGTAATGTTGGCAAATAATCGTATCATCAATACAAAAGGACGAAGGAACAAACCAAGAATTTCTATTGGAGTTAGAATGATTAATACTGCCATTGGTACGCCGGGCATTGCAAATACGTGGCGCCAGTAATGCTTATTGGCAGAAAATGTTGTAATGAGGAATGTAATAATGGCAAGCGTTCCTGTCACGGCCAAGTTGCCTGTAACATTGGCTCCGCCCGGTAATATGGGAATAAGTCCTAATAGGTTATTGATCCAGATAAAAAAGAAAACCGTTAAGAGATACGGAAGGTATTTCTGATATTTAGGTCCGATGCTGGCTTTGGCAATATCATCACGGACAAAAATTATCAACGGTTCAAGCAGCGATTGCATTCCTTTCGGTGCTTCTCCTTTTCTGCGGCTGTAACTTCTTGCAACCGATAAAAACATCCATACTAAAACGATCAGACTGAAAAACAATGCAGCAACATTTTTGGTTATTGAAATATCTGTCAGCGAAGCAGTAAGTTCTTCGTTAACCGTTGTTTGATCAGCAGAGATTTCTCCTTCTTCATTTACTGCTACAACTTTTCCATGCTCAAGTTTATAGCCTCTGTATGCTATTTCTCCATGATGAAAATGAGAACTCATAAAACTCTGAAGTCCGCGTTCCTTACTATAAAGTATAACAGGTAACGGCATGGAAATAGCGTGCTCGCCTTTACCCATAACATGCCAATCATGATTATCAGCAACGTGCTCTATAATGAGTTCTCCGGCATTGAATTTTTTTTCTGATTCCTGTGTGGCTTCTTCTGCAGAAGCAAAACCGGTCAAAAAAGTCAGGAAAGCAATTAAAAACACTGCCCGAACCTCAATAATAAACTGATCCATAGTATTTTGCAGCATATTTTTTCGAGAAATTATTTTTTTGAGAGCGCAAAGATAGTATTTGTATAGTAAAGAACAAGGTCGTAGCGTGATGTTAATTCAATACTTTCAATACATTTAACCGGTTTTAATCTCTCTGTGTTTTTTCGGGAAAAGCTCTCTTTTTAATGAAAAAAAATAGTAAAAAACAGAAAAAAGAGTAAAATTGAAGTTTAGGGTTCATAAAAAGTCAATCCATTCTGTTTGTTTTTATGCACAGAAAATACTCCTCAAAAAATCAGCTGATTTTATTCGGAATTCAATTTATTTTTTTCGAATAGTCTTCCATACATAGGCCACTTCAAAAATGGTAAACAAAAAATATAAAATCATAAAAGAAATAATAAAACGCACGGCCATTTCGCGGTGGAGCATAGAATACACTACGATAATCCCCAGGTTTAATAACAATTTTATGGTTGTCGATGCCATATAATAATGCACAAAAACTTGTGGTCTTGACGCTGTTGCTTTCGTAATTCCATAATGAAAAACGATGGTGAGTAGGCAGAAATATCCATACAATAACCAAAGCATTGAATAGAACTCCTGATCTGTATTTCTAAAAAAGAAAAAAATTCCGCAAGCCAGAACTAAAACAAAAACAATAAATACGAAAAGATATTTTTTCATAAACCCGGCCTGATGAACTGTCTATTTTTTTCTATACAGATCCTTTACACTCAGGTATATTGCTGCTGCAACGGAAAGCAAACTTAAAACTAATGTGAAAACAGGAATTTTAAATTCCAGCCATTTATCTAATTTATATCCTCCGAAAACTCCGAGACCAATAATAACAAGCATTTGCGTGCCCATGGTGGCATAGCGCATGTATGCATTGCTTTCGTCAGGCTGTTTTTTCTTTGGAGTGCTCGATTGATTTGTCTGCATCCTTGATATCTTTAATTAACGGTCCCATGTTGCAAGAACCGGTAAATGCAGCGCCTACTTCTACAACAAGTTTTCCTGTAACTATGTCGCCGTTCAGTTTTGACGATGATTTTAAATATAATAGTTCATTAACACTTGATTTACCTTTTACTGTTCCTGATATATCAGCATTCTGACAATTCAAATCTCCTTCAATAATTCCTGTATTGCCTATAACAACCTTGGCCTTAGAAAAAACCTGTCCGTAAACAGCGCCGTCTATACGAATGTCGCCATTGGATCGTATGTCACCTTCTATTACAGTCCCTGCACCAATTAAATTAATTGAAGTACTGCCCGTTTCATTTTTATTGTTCGATTGAATCTCGTTTTTATTCTTGTTAGTAAACATGATGGTTGTATTTTAATTGTCAATAGTTAATTAGGCTTCTTTAAGTGCCCAAATATAAAATTAAATATGGGGGAAAAAATGATTTTCCGAAATAATGATAATTAAAATAGTATTTATGGAATCAATATGCTCAAAATGAAAGTATAAAAATACTTTTTTGTCTGAAAATTTATTTATAAAATTTCCGGAAGAAGTCTTCATAATCTTCCGTTTTCTTTTCCTTAAGAAAAGCAGAAATATTATTAACAGAAATTGCATACAACTGATACGTTTCATTGCTTACGTTTCCGAAAACATCGTCGTTGTCGTAAAGCGCTGCATAATATTGCATAGCATCCTGTTTATTTGAAAATGATTTAATGATAAAAATTTTCAATCTGTAATCGTATAGTTGTTCATCAAAAGTAATTCCCTTAGAACTAAAATTTGCCGTATTGAAGTTGGATAATTTATTCTTGATTTTATTGGGGTCAAACGGACCATTAATATTTTGAATAAGCAGGACTACGTTATGCATGTTATCCGGCAGATAGTTATAAAGGTGGATATCCGCTTTCGCTGCAGAATCAGCTCCCGCTTCAACAGGCTTTTCAGTAACGTTCGATTTATTATGTATGAAATCTAAAATTTCCTGAGCGGCATCCTTTACTGAATCAGAAGCATAATTCCTGATAATTTCATTTAATGAAGCTTCAAAAGCCGGCAGAGATTGAGTCTTTCCTATTGATAAAGACTTTAAAAAATCGAACTTTGGTACTAAAGGGCTTTGCGGAAACTGGACATCCGATTGAGTTTTCCGTGCTATTACATCTGCGTATTCGCCATTCAGGAATTTTCTATATGTTTCTTCGTAAAAGATTTCAAGATTACTCTTTCTGCTTGCCTTTTCAGCTGCATAATTTGGATTGCGGATAATTTCAGCATACTCCGAATCACTGTGTTCGTTTAAAATAATATTTCTGTAATAATTCGCTTTGGCAGAATTCCCCAATACTGTATAGGTCCTGTATAGTTGATAATACGATTGCAGCTGAAATCTGTTCTTTGGATATCTTTTCAATAATTCTTCAAATGCTTCTGTGGAAGCTGTAAGATCATTCAGCTGTTCACGATAAATCATTCCAATATTGTAAAATGCATCTACAATTTTCTGAGTTGATTTCTCAAGCCCTTCTTGAGTTTCAGGAATACTATTAAGCATTTGCTCCTTTCGCTTCGAAGGGGTAAGTGCTGCAGTATCGGTCACCTCCGACGTTAAACTATCTTTTTTAAG
>JAYURB010000474.1:0-16572 GCA_043756425.1 Bacteroidota bacterium | reverse complement strand
TAATCTAGTGAACAAGATAAAATTGAAAAATTATTTTATACCGGCTTCATGGGAAAACGAAAATTTATTGTTTTCCATTCGAAATTCGGAAAAAGACCTAAAAAGTTTTTCTATGAATTTGTTTAATCCGGCGGGAAGCTGCATTAATTGCCAAACACTTCAGACAGAATTCAAAAATAACTTTTTAGAATTTATTTTGCCTTTTTCAAATTATTATTTTGCCCATCAACTGTATTTTATTGGAATTAAAAGGGAAAAAGAAAACTCCGACAAAATTTCATTGCATTTAATTAATTTACACAAATGATACATATTGAAGAAAACACAAAAGGTGAATTTGCATTTATATCGCCCTCCAAAGAAATAGAAAATGGAGGGTCAATACGTTAATGGCTTTTCAAGTTTATATTTTATTGATTAAATTTCAATAATAGAGTTGTTTACTTCCCAACAATGAGATCATGTTACTCATATTGACTTTCAAGTGCATGAATGTCATTTTCTAATAATGCGAGATCACTATCAAGTTCATTGCGAAAAAGTTTCCAGTCACCTGCACCGTATTGAACGAAGTTATTCAGATCAGAAGTTAATTCAGTAAATTCAATTTTAAGCGAATTTATTTTAGAATTTAGTTTTTCCTTTATTCCTTAATGATACTTTGAGAAAAACTCAAGCTGTTTGAGGTTTGCATGAATTCCCTCCATCTTGAAATTCAAATTTGAAACGTAAGATTTAAACTCTTTGTTTGTGTTAATACTTACTGCATCAATTTTTTTGTACTGATTTTTCTTTGCAAATTTCTGTGCAGACAAATTAATGACAAAGAACATGCATGTCGATAATATTAAAGCGGTTTTCATTAGATTTGGTTTTATGAGAATATGAATACTATGAGAATACATATAACAAGACATTCACATAAAACATTTGATCGAGCAACAAATAAAATTTATTCCAATCCTTTTAAAAAAAGGTGCCAGGTTTAAAAATAAATAAAACACGAATACGTTCAGAAAAGTTTATTCTAAAAAATAAATCAGATTTAAGATGAAGATATGTTTCCTTTTCAATTCCTCAAATTCCGGTAGTGTGTGTTTTGAGGATATTGACAATGTTTTTTTCAGAATAAATTGGTCCCTGAAATTATTCAAACATTTTGGATTATTATTTTATCCCATTAAAGAAGGCATATTTTGCCCCGGGGGCAAAAATTTAAAAATCGAAGCACTCTCGGCATACTCACACCGCATGATTAAAATTCTTAATGGATTATAGGTTATTAAAATACGGCTGACGCCATGCAAGAGACCCCTGATTTCCCCTCTTGCAAGACTATCCGCCAGTGGGCGGACAGCAGAATAAATACACAAATGACTTTATTCACAAATGTAATTCCAACGGCATATATGCCGGTTATTTTATTAAAACATGTGCCATTTGTCCAGTAATCAAATGCACATTAACCAAATACTCAAATTCCAAAATTCTTAAATTACTTTTTATAGGGCCGTATAATCAACCTTATCGCTCTATCATAACTAAAATAATTCCACATCCAATTAATAAAAACAATAACTCTATTTCGAAAGCCTACGAGGAGCATGAGATGAATAAACAGCCATGCCATCCAAGCAAAAAATCCTTTTATATGAATAAACTTTATGTCTGCCACCGCTCTGCTTCTGCCAATGGTTGCCATGGTTCCTTTATCGCTGTAAATAAACTTCTTCCATTCGTTTTCGTTTTTCAGGTTTAGGTTCTTAGCAAGATTTTTTCCCTGCTGCATAGCTACAGGAGCAAGCATGGGATGAGAACCACTTTCCATAGAAGCAATATCGCCGATTGCAAAAACATCTTTCATGCCTTTTATGCGATTGAAATCATCTACTGAAATTCTATTTCCTCTTACTATTACTTCGGGCATCAATCCCTCAGGAACATTTCCTTTTACACCGGCTGTCCAGATAAGGGCACTGGTTGGAATAACAGTGCCGTCCTTAAGTTTCGCTTCTTTTCCATCGTAGGAAATCAGTTGAGAATTCATCATTAATGTTACTCCGATTTCTTCCAGCTGCTTTTTTGTTTGCTGTTTGGCATAAGACGACATAGCATCGAGCACATTAGAACCGGATTCTAAAATTGTTACTGCCATCATTGAAATGTCGAGCTCGGGGTAATCGTGCGGTAATACATGCTTCTTCAGTTCAGCAAGGGCGCCGGAAACCTCTACACCTGTTGGCCCACCTCCGACAATTACAAAATTCATCAGTCGATTTTGTTCCTTTTTGTCTTTGGAGAGCAATGCTGCTTCGAAGTTTTGTAAAATAAAACTCCGCATATTCAAAGCATCCGTGACAGACTTAAGCGACAAAGCATTTTCTTCCAATTCCTTCATGCCGAAAAAATTTGTCATGGCACCACAGGCAATTACTAGAATGTTGTAAGGTAAAACACCTATTGTCGTTTCAAGTTCCCTTTTTCCATGTTCAATTTTTGTAACCTCTCCCATTCTGAAAACCACATTTCTATTCTTTGAAATAATTTTTCTCAATGGATACGCTACAGAATCCGGTTCGAGTCCTCCGGTGGCCACCTGATACAAAAGAGGTTGAAAAGTGAAATAGTTTTGTTTGTCAATTAAAAGCACTTCAAACTTTTTTGAATCAATTCTTCTGGCAATTTCAATGCCGCCAAAGCCTCCGCCTAGGATAATGATTCGTTTAGTGTTAGTATTGAGAGAAAAAATTTCCATGATGTAAAGGTGGGGAAGTTATTTGAGGATTTGAGGATTTGAGGATTTGAGAAAAATTTTACATAATTGCTCAACTATTGTTCACAATTAAGCGATTTCTTGAAGTTTTATTTTTTTAGATTCCCTCTAATAATTCTCAATTATCATTATATTTGATTGAATTATTTTAAAAATTTTCTCATGAAAATAAAACTACTTTTTATTTTATTTATTTTTCAAAGTGCTGTATATGCACAGAACTGGTCAATTATTAATTCAACCGATAAATTTAACTATCGTCTCGACGGAGATAGTATTATTACTTCTACTATTTGGGCTGACTCCATTCTTGTCAATGGTTCAGACACAACTTTCTTTATGAACAGGGTATTATGCGATTCATGCATTACCATTTTGAACAGCCCTTTATCTTCTTGCAACAGCTGCTACGGCTATAAAAATGCTCCGCGATTTCTTCAAAGGAAGATTCATTTTGATGGTACGACCTACAATCTGATTGATACAGCGAATTGGGTCATTCATCCATTAGCGAGCTTAAACGATTCCTGGTTGTTTGATTCAACTATGGGCACCATAGCTACAGTAATAAACATTTCAACTGACTCCATTTTTCAATCAGTCGATTCAGTAAAAAAAATACTTCTTTCAACAGGAGACTCTATTGTATTATCTAAAAATTATGGAATTCTGATTTTCCCTGATTTAAAAAATTCTATTCATTATTATCGGCTTGCGGGAATTGAAGGAAGAAATCTTGGTGAAGCGGTTCCAAATTTTTCTGATTTCTATAATTTCAGTATTGGTGATCGATTTGAATTTCATACTTACTCCATTGATGGCGACCTCTGTACTGAATGGCATATTTATCAATATACTATTAACTCAAAAATTGTTACAGGAGATAGTGTTCAATATTTCTTTTCAGGGGTACAAGAAGGTATGAGATCGGGTGGTAGTCCTTGGACTGGTCCCTGTTCTTTTAATTATTGGTTTGGACACTATAATGGAAATCTGTTATTTATTGACTCGACAGATCATTTTACTAATAAATATAACAGGCAGCCATTTAATTTATCGAATCATCTTTGGGGACTACCTTGCACAGCAAATGATACTGCTTATGAGGGCGTAAGAATGGGATTAGATAGCAATAATGTTTTATTCAAATCATTTGGTTTCCCAATCGGCCCGTATGCTTTTGGTGAATACAGTCAAATTAATAGAAATTCTGATACCCTATTTATTTCCGGCGGCGTTTATCATGCAGTTTATAAAGCTGGCCTTGGAAGAACACAATACGATTATACACCATGTTTTGAAGGGGGAAACTCCGGTATTCTTACCGCTTATTCAAAAAACAATCAGACTTTTGGTGTTTTCACGGACTCAACTTCCATTCTTACAGGAACATTTATTCCGGAACAATATGCTGTCAAGGTTTTTCCAAATCCTGCTATAGGCATACTATATATTAATCATTTCTCAAACGGTAGAAGCACTATACAATTAATAAATTCAATGGGAAATATTGTGAAAACTGTGAAATCACAATCATCAGACGATGAAATTGCTGTTGAAGATCTTGCCAATGGAATTTACATTGTAAGGATTATCGCCGATAAGCGTATTGAAACTAAAAAAGTGCTGATAGCTCATTAAATTTTAATTCCTTTAATCAATTCTGATATTCATTCTTCTAAATGTATCTCTATACCAAGTAGTTTGTTCGTTTAATATTGTGAATCAACTAATTAAATTTCTTTGCCTCCTAAAAATAATGTTGTATATTTGCACCAGTTAATTTAGAAAGATAAGAGGGGACCAAAGTCCCCTTTTTTATTGAAAAAAAGTGGAAATTAAAGAAAAAATAGCCCTTTTAGTACAGGAAAAGCTTGTTTCCACTGAAAATTTTTTGGTCGAAATAAAGATTAGTCCGGCTAAAATTATTGTTACAATCGATCACCCAAAAGGTGTAAAAATCGAAGATTGTGTAGCAATAAACCGGTTTTTACACGAAAAATTGAATGAAAGTGGTGTTTTTAATTCTCATGAGCTGGAAGTTGGATCTCCCGGAATGGAAGAACCCTTAAAAATTCTTCCTCAGTACAAGAAACGAATCGGTCAACAGGTTAGCGTGCTTACCTTTGATGGAGTAAAAAGAAAAGGCACGCTGCTCAATGCCGATGATTTGGGAATTGAACTGAACGAAGAAAACATCGTTAGAACCAACAAAAAGAAAGAAGTCATTCATCAATTAAATAAAATACCCTTTACGGAAATTAAAGAAACAAGAGTAATATTCTCATTCGATAAAATCATTGGATCAAAATGAAAAAGGTAGAAACTAAAAACGAACATACTGAACTGGTAGAAGCATTTTCAGAGTTTAAAGATTTAAAAAACATTGACCGTGCCAGTATGATGAGCATATTGGAAGATGTTTTTAAAAACATGCTGCGTAAAAAATACGGTACAGCCGACAACTTTGATATTGTAATCAATACAGACAAAGGTGATCTGGAAGCTTTCCGTAACAGGCTAATTGTTGAAGACGGTGCTGTGGAAGATCCAAATACACAGGTTGAATATTCAGAAGCAGTAAAAATTGAACCCGATTTTGAAGTTGGTGAAGAAGTTTCAGAAAACGTAAAGTTTGCTGACTTTGGACGCAGAGCTGTTCTCGCTGCCCGTCAAAACCTAATGGCTCGTGTTCAGGAACTCGAAAAAGAAGGCATATTCAAAAAATACAAAGACCGCGCAGGTGAAATTATCACCGGTGAGGTTTACCAGACATGGAAAAAAGAAACCCTTATTATTGATGATGATGGCAATGAACTCATCCTTCCAAAAAATGAGCAGATTCCATCCGATTTCTTCAAAAAAGGAGATGCTGTTCGTGCAGTAGTATTGAGAGTGGAAATGATTAACGGTACTCCTAAGATCATTCTTTCACGTACATCACCACTTTTCCTTGAGAAATTATTTGAATTGGAAGTTCCCGAAGTTTTTGATGGACTTATTACCATCAAAAAAATCGTTCGTGAGCCCGGAGAGCGCGCCAAGGTTGCAGTTGAAAGCTATGACGACAGGATCGATCCCGTTGGAGCTTGTGTTGGAATGAAAGGCTCACGTATTCATGGAATCGTTCGTGAATTGCGAAATGAAAACATTGACGTTATCAATTTCACTACCAACCTTCCGTTGTTTATTTCACGTGCTTTAGCTCCTGCAAAGATTACTTCGATTAAGCTCGACGATGAAAAGAAACGTGCAGCTGTTTTTCTTAAACCCGATCAGGTTTCTTTGGCTATCGGTAAAGGAGGACATAACATTAAACTTGCAGGAAAACTTACAGGTTACGAAATTGATGTTTACCGCGATACTGAAGACGATACTGAAGATGTTGACCTCGATGAATTTGCTGATGAAATCGAGCCATGGATCATCGATGAGCTGAAAAATATAGGTTGCGATACTGCAAAAAGTGTTATCGACCTTCCGGTAGAAGACCTGGTAAAAAGAACAGACCTTGAAGAAGAAACAATTAAAGAAGTTATCCGCATTCTACGTACAGAATTCGAATAAATTGTGGATATATAATTAAGCAGGAAAGATCAATAAATCCTTACCTTGCAAGACGCTGAGAGGCGTAAGAGTGAAAATAAAATATGGCAGAAGCAGAAAAAACAATTCGTTTAAACAAGGCAGCCAAGGAGTTCAACCTTAGCATGGATCATATCGTAGACTTTCTGTCTATGAAGGGATTCAAGATTGAAAGCAATCCGAATACGAAATTGCCCGGGGATGCCTATGACCTGCTGCAAAAAGAATTCCAAGGCGATAAATCAGCTAAGGAAGAGGCTATACAAATTTCCCAGAGCAAGCTAAAAAAAGATACAGCCATTGTTTTTGAAGCCGACGGCCGCACAAAATCGACTAAAGGCAAGGACGAAGATTCTAAAGAAATTCTCATTAAGAATATGAGCGCTGCTCACCTTCTTAAAGACGATGTTGCTAAAGCTGAAAAAGAATCAAAAGCTAAAGAAAAAGAAGCTAAATCTAAAGAAGTTGTTGTCATAAAAGCCAAAGCCGACAAAGTTGAAGGCCCTAAAGTTCTTGGCAAAATTGATGTTGAAGAAGAAAGCGGAAAGAAAAAAAGAGGTACAAAAGAAAAGGATGAAAAGCCTGTAAAAAAAGAAGAAAAGAAGGAAGAGAAAGTTGTATCCAATAAGGAGAAAGAAAAAGAAACAGAAACAAAAGAGGCTCCTGCTAAAAAGACTTCCAAAAAGAAAACCACTGAAGAAAGCGTAGCGCCTGCCACTATTGAAGTGGTAGAGCCTGCACCAATTGTTTCTGTAACACCCGTTCAACCCGAAGAAGTAATAACAGAAACTATTTCTGAAGCACCTGTGCAGGAAGTCACTCCTCCGGAAATAGAAGAAATTAAGAAAGATGAAATACATCGTATAGAGAGGACAAAGCTATCAGGCCCTACCGTTTTGGGTAAAATTGATCTTCCCACTGAACCTCCTAAACGCAAGCCGGTAGCATCTTCTTCCGGTGCTGTCGATGACAAAAAGAAAAAACGCAAGCGTACAGAAAAAAAGGGAAGCGGCCAGGTTATTCCTCAGGACAAATCACGTCAGCCCGGAGGTGGCTTCAACAAAGGCGGACAGGCACCTCCTCGTACAGGTCCTAATCGTCCAATTGAAAAAGCAGAACCTACTGAAAAAGAAATTCAGGATCAGATAAAGGCTACACTTGCCCGCCTAAGCGGTGCGGGTAAAACCAAGTCCTCCAAAATTCGTAAAGCCCGCCGTAATGAGCGCGTAGTAGAACAAGAAGCACTTGCCGCTGAACAGGCCGAAAACAAAGTTATTCAGGTTACTGAATTCGTTACAGCCAATGACCTTGCACGAATGATGAACGTTCAGGTAACAGAAATTATTTCTGCCTGTATGTCTTTGGGTATTTTTGTTTCCATTAATCAGCGTCTCGATGCTGAAACGCTTTCTGTTGTCGCTGAAGAATTTGGCTATAAGGTTGAATTCGTTTCTGCAGACATGCAGGAAACAATTGGCGTAGAAACTGATCTTCCTGAAGATTTGATACCGCGTTCTCCCATTGTTACTGTTATGGGACACGTAGATCATGGTAAAACATCCCTTCTGGATTATATTCGTAAAGCCAATGTAATTGCAGGCGAAGCGGGTGGTATTACCCAACACATCGGTGCATACGAAGTGCAGCTTGAAAATAAAAGAAAAATTACCTTCCTCGATACTCCCGGTCACGAAGCCTTTACAGCCATGCGTGCCCGCGGTGCAAAGGTAACTGACGTTGCCATTATCGTAATTTCAGCTGATGATAGTGTCATGCCTCAGACAGTTGAAGCTATTAATCACGCTCAGGCAGCAGGTGTGCCAATGGTTTTCGCTCTTAATAAAATTGACAAGCCAGATGCAAATCCTGAAAGAATCAGGGAACAGCTTTCAAAAATGAATATCCTTGTTGAAGACTGGGGCGGTAAATACCAATGTCAGGAAATTAGTGCTAAAAAAGGATTGAACGTAGAAGCTCTTCTCGAAAAAGTTTTACTTGAAGCTGAACTTCTCGATTTAAAAGCCAATCCGAATCGCAGAGCAAATGGTACTGTTATTGAATCCATGCTCGACAAAGGCCGTGGATACGTTATGACTATTTTAGTACAGGGTGGAACATTGAAAGTTGGAGATATTCTGCTTGCCGGATGTTACAGTGGCCGCGTAAAAGCATTATACAATGAAAGAGGATTTAGAATTACGGAAGCCGGCCCATCTGCGCCTGCTCAGGTACTTGGAATGACAGGTGCACCACAAGCAGGAGATCTTTTCAATGTAATGGAAGATGAGCGCGAAGCCCGTGAAATTGCTAACAAGCGCCTTCAGTTGCAGCGCGAACAAGGTATTCGTACGCACAAACATATAACGCTTGATGAAATTGGACGTCGTCTCGCTGTAGGAAACTTTAAAGAACTTAATGTTATTGTTAAAGGTGATGTTGATGGTTCTATAGAAGCACTTGCTGATTCACTCCTGAAACTTTCAACTCCGGAAATTCAAATAAATATTATCCATAAATCTGTTGGACAAATTACGGAAAGCGATGTTCTCTTAGCTTCTGCATCGAATGCCATTGTTATTGGCTTCCAGGTAAGGCCTTCGGTTAATGCACGTAAACTTGCTGAAGTGGAACAGATTGAAATTCGTCTGTATTCAATTATTTACGATGCTATCAACGAACTCAAGCTTGCCATGGAAGGAATGCTTGCCCCTGAATTCAAGGAGAAAATCGTTGGTAATATTGAAATACGTGAAATATTTAAAATACCGAAAGTGGGCACTATTGCAGGTTGCATGGTTCTCGACGGAAAAATTTCCCGCAATACCAAGGTTCGTGTCGTCCGCGACGGAATCGTTGTTTTCTCAGGTGAACTGGCTTCATTGAAACGCTTTAAAGACGATGTAAAAGAGGTTTCTTCAGGCTATGAATGCGGACTCAGCATACATAACTTCAACGATTTAAAAGCCGGAGATATTATTGAAGGTCATGAGCAGGTTGCTGTAAAGCGAACGCTTGCTTTATAACAAATTTTTTATCCGGATAGGATTAGAAAAATGAATAACAACAATTGTTTTTTCGGCAAACCGGTCTGTCTTTATAGTATAGAAGAAAGATTCAGAAAACTCAATTTGTTTTCATTTTATTTTTCAACTGTTGCAGGCTTTTTTTTAATGGTGCTATTATTAATAATTAACGGTCCTGTTAATGCACAGAATGTGACAACTTACAATGCTGATTCATCCGTTATTATTACGAAGGATGCCCGCTTTGATGAATTAGTTACTAAGCAAAAAGATCAGAATCTGATTAACCAGACAATACACGGTTATCGCATTCAAATCTATTTTGGCTTCAATCGTCAAAAAGCTTCTGAAGTAAAACTCAATTTCGCTTCCAAATACCCGGATATGAGTGCCTACCTCAGTTATCAACAACCTAATTTTAAAATAAGAATTGGCGACTTTATTAACCGCTATGAAGCACAAAAATTTTTGAAAGAAATCAATGGTCTTTTTCCTACCAGCTTTATTGTTCCCGATGATGTGAAATTACCCCCTTTAAAATAATTAGTTAATCCGATAGCTATCGGATAGCTAATTAGCTAATTCTTCACCCTTCTTTACATTCTAAATACGAATACATGAAAAAGTTATTGAATTATTTCCTGCAAGGACTCTTATTTGTTGTCCCAATTGCCATTACACTCTGGGTAATCTTTAAGAGTATTTTATGGATAGACAGTTTACTCCCATTCCAGGTTCCCATAAAAATACCCGGATTACCTTCACTTGAAATTCCCGGACTCGGCTTGCTCACAATTTTTGTTGGTATTGCTTTCGTTGGATATATTTCCATGCGTTACATACGAAATCCATTATTCTCTTACTTGGAAAGAATGATAGACAAAGCCCCTCTAGTTAAGCTTATTTATTCATCCGTCAAGGATCTTGTTGAAGCATTTGTCGGGGAGAAAAGACGCTTTAACAAACCCGTTCTGGTGCGACTTGAAAAAGATTCTCAGATAAACAGAATTGGTTTTATTACCAAAGAAGACCTCTCAGAAATAGGACTTGAAAAAGAAATGGTCGCTGTATATCTGCCTTTCTCTTACAGCTTCGCCGGAGAACTAATTATTCTGCCAAGAGAAAATATTCGCTCACTGGATACCTCAGGAACGGAAGCAATGAAATTTATTATTTCAGGTGGCGTAACTGTATTTAAAGAATAGTTATTCCTTTCTTGAAAATTCAACTTGCTAAGTATAATTGATTAAAGTAATTCTCTATGTCCAAACGTATTTTCAAACAAGACGAATTTCGGGAAACAGGTTTTGGCAACCGCGTAATTGAAATCAATCAGCGGCTGATGAATAAAGACGGATACAGCAATGTAAAAAGGTCAGGTGTGCCTTTTTATTCTGTATCGAGCATTTATCACAGTTTAATTACAATGAAATGGTGGAAGTTTTTATTGGTCATTGCCAGTTCATATACATTTGTCAACCTTCTTTTTGCTCTCCTCTATTATTTCTGTGATGTAGACAATGTAAATGGAATGGTTTATTCGAACTCCTTCGAAAAGTTCATGGAGGTTTTCTTCTTCAGCTCACAATCATTAACAACCGTAGGTTATGGAAGGCTAAATCCAATTGGTGTTTATAACAGTACAGTTGCCGCAATAGAATCCTTTGTTGGTTTATTATCTTTTGCGATGGGTACCGGATTGTTGTATGGGCGATTTTCCAGGCCTGTTGCCAATCTGTTATACAGTGAAAATGCTTTAATAGCGCCTTACCAGGGCATTACTGCTTTCATGATAAGGATTGCCAATAAAAGTAAAAGTGAACTAATCGATCCTGAAGCTACTTTAGTACTGGCTTATGTCCTAACTGTTGATGGAAAAAAAGTGCGCAAGTTCTCTAATTTAAAGCTGGAGCTAACCAAGGTAACATTGCTTACTATGTCATGGACAATTGTACATCCCATAGATGAAGAAAGCCCGATTTACGGATGGACAAATGAAGATTATAAAAACAACGATGTTGAATTTATGATTTTGATTAAGGCTTACGAAGAAACTTTTGCACAAACCGTTCATTCACGTTCCTCGTATCGATACAATGAAATGGTAATAGGAGCGAAGTTTGCTCCTATTGTTAAACCCGGAGATAAAGGGTCTGTTATTGTCGAATTAAACCGTATTAATGCCTATGATGAAGCACCCTTGTTTGAATCCGTTAATTGAAAGTGACCATAACGATAAATAATTACCCGGACTTAAAAACTTCTTTTGAGAATTTCCGTACAAAAAAAATCCTTTCCTAAAGCTCCGGACAGTTTCAATTAACCATCTGATGAACAAAGTTATTTTCTCTGTAATTAAATATTTGTTGATTCTGGGTATTGGAGCAGGCTTACTTTTTCTTGCATTTCGCGGTGTTAGTTTAGAAAACACATTAGATGAAATGCTGCATGCCAATATGTTTTGGGTCTTTGTTTCCATAGCTGCCAGCCTTGTTGCTTTTTTCAGTCGTGCTATTCGCTGGAATATGCTAATTGAACCACTGGGCTTCAAACCAAGTGTACTAAATACCTCCGCTTCATTGATGGTAGGTTATATTGCTAATCTTGCCATTCCAAGGATTGGAGAAATTTCACGGTGCGCCATGTTAAACCGCTCTGAAAAAATTCCTTTAGATCCATTAATAGGCACCGTAATTGTCGAAAGAATCATCGATGTAATTTGCCTTTTGCTTTGCCTCCTTTTTGTGGCATTCACAGAATACAACAGACTTGGGAATTTTCTGACTCAAAATATTTTTGACCCGGCTGCTCGTAAATTCCAGTCAATAATTAATTCTCCCATTCTATTGACGAGCATTGCTGCTGTATTGGCATTAATCATTTTGTTGTTTATCAGAAAAAGAAATAACTCCAATAGCTTCTCTGCACGCATTACCGGCCTGCTGAAAGGAATTGTCAATGGAATAAATTCCGTTAGTAAACTCAAAAAACCATTTACCTTTATTTTTCACACAGTGCTTATCTGGTTTATGTATTTCTTAATGTCTTATACCTGTTTCCGGGCTTTGGAAGCAACCGCTTCACTTGACTGGCATGCAGGCTTCTTTCTGCTTGTCGTGGGAGGCATGGGAATGAGTGCTCCTGTGCAGGGTGGTATTGGTGCTTATCATCTGCTTGTTTCGCAGGGACTATTATTATACGGTGTTACTATTAATCATGGCTTGTCCTTTGCTACACTTATGCATACCAGCCAGACCTTAATTGTAATTCTCCTGGGAAGTATTTCTTTTTTATACCTTTCCTTAAAACGAAGCCATGAAAAAGTTCAGCTCCCTTGAATTAGTTAGAAATAAAATACTGGATCACTCACAACTTACCCTTCAATTGTTGAGGTGGAATTTTTTTTCAAAAAAGATTGTTTTCACCAATGGTTGTTTCGACATTCTTCACCTTGGGCATATCGATTATTTGGCAAAAGCCGCCGATGAAGGTGATGTTCTTGTAATTGGACTTAATTCCGATAAATCGACTTCGGACTTAAAAGGGCCAAAAAGACCAATAAATGGACAGGAACAACGAGCAATGATACTGGCTTCTTTGCATTTTGTAACATCTGTAGTGATTTTTGATGAACCTACGCCGTATAATTTGATAAAACAAGTTCAACCGGATGTGCTGATTAAGGGGGGGGATTACAAAACAGAAGAAATTGTTGGTTACGATATTGTAAAAGCCAAAAACGGGATTGTGAGAACGATTGAATTCCTTCCCGGTTATTCAACAACAAGCATTGAAGAAAAAATTATACAATTAAATAGACAATTATAAAATTCTGTTATCTTTACATTAAACAAATTGTACCAATGAAAATCAATTTCTCTCTTTGTATTTCTCTTGTTGTTCTTTCAACCGCACTATTTTTTAATTCCTGTAAAAAAGAAAACTTATTTCGATCTGAATCGGAAATTAAAAAAAGTCTGGAAGGTACTTGGAACCTTATTCCCATACCTAAATACGATACAATAAGAAACCCTGACAACTCTTATTACCTCTCAGAACACGTTGAAAAATGGGTGTTCACTGATGCAAGGGTAGACATCAATTTAAATACCGTTTCAGGATATTCAGCTTTTACCGTTAATACTTCTGCTACAAAAGTTGAATTAAAACTTAGTGGAGTTTCTCTCCCCCTTAACCCTGATAGATATAATGGCACCTGGCAGGTGGTAAGGCTCGACGACGATATTCTTTCAATAGCGAATGAAAAAGAAGGAACAGGCGGACTATTATATTTGGAGTTTCAAAAGAAAAAGTAAATGTAACCCGAAAGCATAATTTTATGCTTATCCCTGTTATCTTTGCCCTTTCATGTCAGTCGCCTCTAAAGTAAAAACAACTTTCTTTTGCCAGAATTGTGGCATTTCCTCACCCAAATGGGTAGGCCGCTGTGCTTCCTGCGGACAATGGAATACTTATGTTGAAGAAGTTGTTGGCAAAGCAGAAGAAACTGTTTTGTGGAAGAAAAAAGAAGATAAGAAAACCCGTAGTCCACAACCACAGCTGCTTTCAGAAGTAAAAGCGCGCGATGAACAACGTTTTGATTTACCGGATAAAGAAATCAACCGCGTTCTTGGTGGAGGACTTGTACCGGGCTCACTTGTTTTAATGGGTGGAGAACCTGGAATTGGAAAATCAACCCTTCTCTTACAAGTCGCCCTGGCTCTCAAAAACAAAATAGTATTATACGTAAGTGGCGAAGAAAGCGAGCAGCAGATAAAAATGCGGGCAGAGCGTCTGAAGATGAATAATGAAAAGTTTTTTGTCCTTACCGATACATCGCTTGATAATGTTTTCAGACAGATCTCTGATGTGAATCCGGACGTACTAATTGTTGATTCCATTCAAACGATATTCAGTAATAAAATAGATTCTTCTCCGGGCAGCGTATCACAGATTCGTGAATGTACAGGAGAATTATTGCGCTTTGCCAAAGAATCGTCCGTTCCTGTTTTTTTAATTGGCCACATTACGAAAGACGGAGCAATTGCCGGTCCAAAAATTCTCGAACACATGGTTGATACTGTTCTTCAATTTGAAGGTGACAGACACCATGTTTACAGGATTCTTCGTGCAGTTAAAAACAGGTTTGGCTCGACTGCAGAACTGGGCATTTATGAAATGCAGGGTTCCGGTCTTCGTGAAGTAAGTAATCCTTCTGAAGTACTCATTGCACAAAGGGAAGAAAAACTCAGTGGTATTGCCATTGCTGCAACCATGGAAGGAATCCGTCCATTGTTAATTGAAACACAAGCGCTGGTTAGCTCAGCAGTTTATGGCACACCGCAACGATCATCAACAGGTTTTGATTTGCGAAGACTTAGTATGCTGCTTGCGGTTTTAGAGAAAAGATGCGGCTTTCCACTTGGCGCAAAGGATGTTTTTCTAAATATTGCCGGTGGTATTAAAGTTGACGACCCTGCCATCGATTTAGCAGTGATTTGCTCCATACTTTCTTCCAGAGAAGATATTCCTATATCACCAAAAATAGCCTTTTCAGGAGAAGTTGGTCTAAGCGGTGAAATTCGTCCGGTAACGAGAATAGAACAAAGAATCAGTGAAGCCGAGAAAATGGGCTTTGAAGAAATAGTTATTAGCAAATACAATATGAAAGGCCTCGATAAGAAGAAGTTTGTATCAATAAATATTTTCCCTGTCTCAAAAGTCGAAGAAGTCTTCAATCATCTGTTTGGGTAAATAATTTAAATTAATTTTAAAATATTGATTATCAAATACTTTATTCATACTCCTTTTTGATTTTAACCGAATTGCGAGGAGAAGGGAATTTACATAAAGTGGAATATTGCACAAAAAAGGCACTTATATTGTTTTTTAGTAAAAAAAAAATAAAATCTCAATAAATTAAATTACCTTTGTAAAATTATCAATCAAATTATCAATTATCAAATTAATGAAAACAGGAAAAGTAAAATTCTTTAATGCATCTAAAGGCTTTGGTTTTATCAAAGAAGATAACACCGGAGAAGAAGTTTTTGTACATTCAACAGGTCTGACGGATCGTATCCAGGAAAATGACAGCGTTGAATATGAAGTGCAGCAAGGCAAAAAAGGTCTTAATGCAGTTAATGTGCGCAGAATCTCCTAAGGATTGTCCTTTAAAAGATTAAAAAAGCCTGTCTACTGACAGGCTTTTTTTTGAACGATATTTTTTCTGATTTGATATCAGAAAGCTAAATGATACTTAAATTATTTACTTAATCGCTAAGTGATGATTAAATTTGCCTAATTGACACTTAAAAAAATAAATGAAAATTGCAATACTTGGAACAGGAATGGTTGGAAATACCATTGGAACAAAACTTATTTAACTTGGTCATGAAGTAGTGATGGCTTCACGAACAAAGAACAATTAGAAGGCCCTGGCTTGGGTTAAAACCGCAGGACAAAAAGCATCAACAATAAAATTTTAATCGATGTAGCGAACCCTCTTGACTTCTCAAAGGGAATGCCTTATTAAATTCCTTTGGCTGAAAATCTCCAATCGACATGGGCGATATAAGTATGTCGCGCGGAACTGAAATGTTATTACCTATTAGAAAAAAAAATTACTGTAAGTTGTTATTTATAAATTAGTTAAATCTATTTTACCACCTGTTTATTTAAAGAGTTCTTTTATCGGAATTCTAGAAAATAAAATTATACTTTTGCTTTTCAAACAGGAATTTTGTTGAGATTCCACTAAAAAACACAAAATGTCATTTACATCAGAATTTAAAGAATTCGTTTCAAAAGGAAACGTTGTAGACCTAGCAGTCGGTGTTGTTATCGGAGCTGCATTTGGTAAAATCGTTGCCTCTTTGGTTGACGATATTTTAATGCCAATAGTTGGCTTATTAGTAGGTGGAGTTAATTTCACTGAATTAAAACTCACCCTTAAAAGTGCAAGCGTTGATGCCGCAGGAAAGGCTGTCGAAGCTGTAACAGTTAATTATGGAAACTTCATTCAGCAATCCATAACCTTTTTGATCGTTGCTTTTGCAATCTTCGCTTTCGTAGTTAAGCCAATGAATGCAATGAAGAAAAAGGATGAAGCTGCTGCTGCTGCCAAGTAATTCAGTATTTAATATAAGCAGAATAATATTTTTTAATTTAAAAACGCCGGCTTAGGTCGGG
>JAYURB010000473.1:0-6303 GCA_043756425.1 Bacteroidota bacterium | reverse complement strand
GAACAATAACTCTTTTATTACTGCCATTGCAGACAGTAATTCAACAGCCTCCGAAGATTCCATGCGTTATAATCAGATTCGCGGAAAAAATATGATAGGTTTTTTAACGGATAATAAACTTTATAAAGTTGATGTAATGGGAAATGGTCAAACAATATATTATGCTAAAAATAAACAGGAAAAAAACTTCGGCGTAAATCGTGCCGATTGCAGCGATCTTGTAATTTATATTGATGAAAATAAGGTTAAGTCCATCACACTATTAAAAGAGCCGGATGGCACCCTCTATCCCATCCGTCAATTAGCCACAAATGAACTTCGCCTTAAAGGTTTTTCCTGGTATGGCCAGCGTAGACCAAAATCAAAAGACGATATTGCCAATTAAACTCCCAATTTTCAAATTCTCAAATTCCCAAATTCTCAAATTAATCTTTTGGAAACTAAAATTCGCATCGACAAATGGCTTTGGACCGTACGATTATTTAAAACACGCACCCTTGCTACGGAAGCTTGCGATAAAGGAAAAATTCTGATTAACGATCAAGCTGTTAAAGCATCCAGAAATATAAAAGAGGGTGATGAAATCCACATTAAACGTACTGGACTTTTAATAAAAGTTAAGGTCTTAAAATTGACAACAAACCGACTTGGAGCCAAACTGGTTGAGGAATATTGTCAGAACCTTACTCCTCAAAGCGAAATAGATGCCTATAAAGCAAGGCTTGTTAAAATGACAATATACAGAGATCCCGGAACCGGACGCCCGACAAAAAGAGACAGACGAATGCTTGATGATTTTTTTAGCGAAGAATAATTCTATTCTAAAAGCATACTTCATCATACTCTTCAAATTCCGGTAATTTTATTTTTAATAGAGCTTCATTAGATTGTTGAAAACATGTTTTTCACCTTATAATACATTGTTTTAAACCATTTTCTATATTAATAATTTGATAATAACTTATGGCAATAAAGAATAGAAAACAGCAAATAACCTTTACTTTTAGACGTTAATAATTGTCCCAATGTCAATGAAATCAATAGCAGAGCTTAAAAAAATCGCCTCCCAGGTCAGGCGCGATATTGTACGTCAGGTTCATTTAGCCAATTCCGGACACCCGGGCGGATCACTTGGATGCACTGAATTTATGGTGGCTTTATACTTTCATCAAATGACTTATTCTGAGAAGAAGTTTGAAATGAACGGCATTAACGAAGACCTCTTTTTTCTAAGCAACGGTCATATTTCCCCGCTTTGGTATAGTGTTTTAGCCCGTTCCGGATTTTTCCCAATCAACGAACTGAATACTTTTCGTAAGATAAATACACGGCTTCAGGGACATCCAACAACCCATGAAGGCTTGCCGGGCATTCGCATAGCAAGCGGTTCTCTTGGACAAGGTTTGAGTGCATCTATTGGTGCGTCACTTGCTAAAAAATTAAATAATGACTCTAATCTTGTCTACTGCCTTTGTGGTGATGGAGAAATGGAAGAAGGTCAGATCTGGGAGGCAATAATGTATGCCGGTGCAAAAAAAGTCGACAACATCATTGTAACCATCGATGTAAATAATCAACAAATTGATGGTTCAATTGAAAAAGTTATGCCTTATGGAAATCTAAAACCTAAATTTGAAAGCTTTGGCTGGCAGGTTTTGGAGATGAATGGAAACAGTATGGAGGAAGTTGTTTCCACACTCGAAAAAGCTAATCAGTCAGTTGGAAAATCTATTCCCATTGTTATTCTCATGAAAACAGAAATGGGTCAGGGAGTTGATTTCATGATGGGCTCTCATAAATGGCATGGCGTAGCTCCCAATGCTGAACAAACAGAATCTGCCCTTTCTCAATTGGAAGAAACACTGGGGGATTTCTGAAAAATAAAGAATGCTAAATTCAATTATGTTACGTAGAATATTTTTTACTTTAGTTTTTTTATTTATTGCTTTTTCTGAGGCCGAAGCTCAAAAGAAAAGAGAAGAAGCAATTGAGTTAACGCGTATTGAATTTTTATTCGATGCTTCACAAAGTATGTATGGCCGATGGCAAAGCGGTGCGAAGATTGATGTAGCAAAGAAATTAATGATACAATTACTGGACAGTTTGCGCTATATAGACAATATTGAACTCGCTTTACGTGTTTATGGTCATCTCAAACAATTCCCTCCTCAGGATTGCGATGATACAAGACTGGAGGTCCCATTTACAAAAGGTAATATTAGCCAGATGCAGCAGGTTTTGAAATCAATCGTTCCAAAAGGCACTACTCCCATTGCCCGTTCGCTTGAATTATGCGGTAATGATTTTCCTCAAAACCCGTCTCGAAATATCATTATCCTGATTACTGACGGCATTGAAGAATGTAATGGTGATCCTTGTGCAATTTCCTTAGCTCTTCAGAAAAAAGGTATCTTTTTGAAACCTTTTGTCATTGGTCTTGGATTGGATCCAGCATTGAAAAAAACATTTGAATGTGTGGGCCGTTATTTCGACGCAGCGAATGAAGCTATGTTTGAAAATGCGTTGAATATTGTTATTTCACAAGCACTAAACAATACAACGCTTCAGGTAAATTTATTGGATGAAAACCTGAAGCCTACAGAAACAAATGTAAATATGACCTTCTATGATAGCTTTACCGGTCAGATAAAATACAATTTTATTCATACGCTTAATTCAAAAGGTAATCCTGATACAGTAGTAATTGACCCACTGCCAATTTATAATTTTGTTGTTCATACCATTCCTCCGGTTTCAAAAGATTCAATCGTTTTAACTCCGGGAAAGCATACAATTGTAGGAATAGAGGCACCTCAAGGCGACTTATTATTAAAATTTGACGGTGCTGCCGAATACAAAAAAGTACAGGCTATCGTTCGTATGCAAAACGATATGAAAACTTTAAATGTGCAGGATTTCAATACCCATGAGCGTTATATCGTTGGAAAATACGACCTGGAAATTCTTACCACTCCACGCATCTATCTTGAAAATGTTGATATTGCACAAAGTAAAACAACAACACTAAGTATTCCAAGACCGGGAATAGTTACACTCATCTCCAGTAACCAAGGTTATGGAAGCATTTATACGATTGAAAATGACAAGTTGAAATGGGTTTATAATATGGACGATAATATCAATAAAGAAACTGTTATCATGCAACCCGGAAGATACAAAGTAGTCTTTAGACCAAAGAATTCAAAAGAATCTATCTATACCATTGAAAAAGAATTTTCCATTGTTTCAGGAGAATCGAGTATTGTTTTATTAAATTAAAAGTGACGTTGATTCATGAAAAAATTTACTTACGCAGATAAAAAAGATACGCGCTCAGGATTTGGAGCCGGCCTTTTAGAATTAGGAAAAATGAATCCTAAAGTAGTAGCACTTTGTGCTGATCTTACAGGATCACTAAAAATGGATGCTTTCGAAAAGGAATTCCCAAATCGTTTTTTCCAGATAGGAATTGCAGAGGCCAATATGATGGGTATAGCTGCCGGATTAACTATTGGAGGGAATATTCCCTTCACGGGAACTTTTGCAAATTTTTCTACAGGAAGAGTTTATGATCAAATCAGACAAAGTATTGCTTACTCAGGTAAAAACGTAAAAATATGTGCATCTCATGCAGGCATAACATTGGGCGAAGATGGAGCAACGCATCAAATTTTAGAAGACATTGGCATGATGCGTATGCTTCCCGGAATGGTTGTAATTAATACGTGCGATTATAATCAAACAAAAGCTGCTACACTTGCCATCGCAAATTATGTTGGTCCGGTTTATCTCCGATTTGGAAGGCCGGTAGTACCCAATTTTACACCTGCAGATCAAAAATTTGAAATTGGAAAAGCTGTTATTTTAAACAACGGCGCCGATGTAAGTATTTTCGCAACAGGTCACCTTGTATGGAAAGCACTTGAAGCATGTGAAATTTTAGCAGAAAAAGGCATTCAGGCTGAAATAATCAACATTCACACAATTAAACCTTTAGATGTTGAAGCTGTCTTAAATTCAGTTCGTAAAACCGGATGCGCTGTTAGTGCTGAAGAACATCAATTAAACGGCGGATTAGGTGATGCAATTGCACAAACACTTTCGCGAAATTTTCCTTCACCTCTTGAATATGTCGGTGTTATGGATTCTTTTGGTGAAAGTGGCACACCGGAAGCATTAATGACAAAATATGGACTTGAAGCCACCAACATCGTATCAGCAGCAGAAAGAGCCATCAAAAGAAAAAAGCACGAGCTCTCCCACTCTTGATATTAAATCGCTGCCAGAAGAAAAAAGAATGAATGAATTCAGCGACAAGGAACTTTTAGAAAAATTTTTAGACGAAAATACAAAGCATTATGCCTTCAATCTTTTAGTCAGGCAATACCAGCAAAGACTTTATTGGCACGTTCGCCGCATCCTTCTTGAACACGATGACTCTAACGATGTTATTCAAAATGTTTTTATTAAGGTTTGGAATAATCTTGCCAATTTTAGAGGCGATTCACAGCTTTTTACCTGGCTTTACAGAATTGCTACCAATGAAGCAATAAGTTTTCTAAAACAAAAAAAACGCAGAGCCTTTGTTTCATTTTCAGACCTGGAATATGAAATGGCTTCCGGACTCGATAACGATGTCTTATTTACCGGTGATCAAATCCAAAAGAAATTACAAGAAGCGATTTTAAAATTACCCGCTCAACAAAGGCTTGTTTTTAATATGAAATACTTCGATGGAATGAAATATGAGGAAATTTCAGAAATTCTGGATTTGTCTGTGGGAGGTTTAAAAGCAACATATCATCATGCAGTAAAAAAAATCACTAAATATCTTAAAGGCAATTAAACCTAAGTCATTTATTTTCATCAAAAAGCAAGAATGAATTCAGAAGAAAACAGCGAAGAAAAGGCACTAAAAAACCTCTTAAATGGTGCTGAAAACTCATTTAAAGTGCCCGATGGGTATTTTGAAATGCTGTCTTCTAAGATAATGGACAAGATTGATTCTCAACCTGATTTCAATAAATCATCAGAGGTAAATCCCTTTTCAGTACCGGAAGGCTATTTTGAAAAACTCCCGATTCAAATCGGAGATAGAATAAGTACTTCAGCAAAACATTCTTTCCCATCTTTTATTGCTAACCTAAAACGACCTCGCTTTGCTATACCTATTGGCTTTGCTTCATTAGTATTAATTGCGCTTGTGGTTTTATTCTCCCAAAAAAAATTATCAGTTCAGCATGAAAAAGAAATTAGCTACGACGAATTGGAAAACTCATCCTACTTTGATTCTTTTGATGAAGATTTACTTTTAGGAATGGTCCCAACTCAAAATACAGAAGCTGCAGATGACAGTCTTGAACAATACTTATTAGATAATAATATTGAAATCTCCCAAATAGAAAACGAACTATGAAAACCATTAAATATACTTGTATCGCTTTGTTGCTGCTTTTGAACCTGCAACTTCATGCTCAAAATAAAAGACCGGTCAAAGAAAGAATGGAATCCATGAAGATTGGCTTTTTGACAGACCGGTTAAACCTTACTCCTGAAGAAGCAAAAGAATTCTGGCCGGTTTATAATAAATATTCTGATGAACTCGAAACCCTTCGTAATGGGCGACGGGAAAGTATTATGAATACGAAACAAACTATTGACGATATGAAGGATTCAGAAATTGAAAAGATAGTTGATGGTGAAATAATTTATCGCCAAAACGAATTGGAAATTCTTAAAAAATATCATCCCCAGTTTAAAAAGATATTGCCCATTAAAAAGGTTGGCAAACTCTATAGAGCTGAAGACGATTTTAAAAGAAAGTTACTGGAAATGATTAAAGAAAGACGAGAAGATCGCATGAATCGCCCCGGCCCTCAAGGTCGTTAATTCATTCAGGCATAATAAGAAGGCTTTTAAATTTTACCAATCTTTAAAAATTTTTACATCCTCCCGGTTTTCTACCTTTTGATTTTATTATTTTTTTAGTACATTTCGTTTTTATGTATGGGAAAATTTAAGATCTATTGCGGCAGTGAAACCTGTCGCTATGCTTTATTTGGAATTGCTTTTGGATTTTGTTTTCCAATAGTTGCAATTTTTTTCGATATTCTAATTCACTATAATGTGAAACAAACATGGGCTTCGGTAGCATATGTCCATGGTCAAAACCCAGTTCTATACATGATTGACAGTGCTCCCATTTTTCTGGGTATCGCTTTTGGAATTGCCGGACACTACATGCAAAAAACTAAAATGCTTAATGTATCCTTATTGCTGCAGGCAGAAAATTTGGAAAACTCA
>JAYURB010000472.1:0-2736 GCA_043756425.1 Bacteroidota bacterium | reverse complement strand
GAGATGTCAAAATTTATTTTTGAAATCCTTTTAAATGTATGTAATATTAACTTGTATTATCCCTTCCAGAGAAAAATTATTGGGATTCTTTTCCCTTTCCATTATTTACTATTTTCGCCCCCGAACATGGGAAAAAACAAACTCAAACGTTTCGAAGAAAACGAAACCTTTACTAACCTTTTTCAGCCTAAAATTTCATATCCTCCGGCCGATGATGTTCTAAAAGGCAAATGGAATATGGATTTCTTTCATAACGAAAATCCTATAGTTTTGGAATTGGGTTGCGGCAGAGCCGAATATACCCTTGGACTGGCAAGATTATTTCCCAATAAAAACTTCATAGGTATTGACTGGAAAGGAGCAAGAATATGGAGAGGAGCCAAGACAGCATTAGAAGAAAATCTTACGAATGCAGGATTCCTGCGTATTCAGATTCAAAACATTTGTGCTTTTTTCGCTGCAGGAGAAGTGGACGAAATATGGATTACCTTTCCCGATCCGAGAATGGAAAATTCAAGGATAAATAGGAGAATGACATCGCCGCGTTATCTGGATTATTACAGAAGTATTATGCCTGTTGATGGAATTATTAACCTCAAAACAGATAACAAACCATTTTATGAATATACGTTGGAAGTAATAAGCGATGAAAAATTACCGGTCTTAATGTCTGAAGATGATTTGTATGAAAAATATTCTAAAGACGATGTTTTGTCCATTCAAACAACCTATGAAAAAATATGGTTAAAGAAGGGCGCAAAAATTTGTTATGTTCGTTTTAAGATTAATCCATGAGAAGTTCGGAAACTCTCGATTCTTTTTTTGAGCAGGTCTATGCTGTCGTGCGACTAATACCAAAAGGTCGCGTAACTTCTTACGGCGCAATTGCGCGTTACCTTGGCACTGCACGTTCATCGCGAATGGTAGGCTGGGCAATGAATGGATCGCATAGAGTGCGTCCAAAAGTTCCTGCTCACAGGGTTGTCAATAGAATAGGCCTTTTGACGGGAAAGCATCATTTTGAAACACCTGTAAAAATGAAACAGCTACTGGAAAAGGAGGGGATTAAGGTTAAGAAAGACCAGGTTGTTGATTTTAAAAAGCTTTATTGGGATCCTGTTGTTGAATTGCAATTTCCCTGAATCATTAAACCTGAAAATTGTACAATTCTAAGCTCTCCGACTGTTCAATTCGTCTGTATTGATTCATAAAAAAAATTGAAAAGAACAGAGAGGTATCGTATCTTTACCTCCCATGGCTATTACAAAAGAAGAGGTCATCGAAGCGCTTAAAAACGTTATCGAACCGGATCTTAAAAAAGATCTTATTACACTTAACATGATTGAAAATATCGTTGTCGACGGAAAAAATGTTGGCTTTGATGTTATTTTAACTACCCCTGCCTGTCCGATGAAAGAAATGATTCGGATGGCTTGTGTCAATGCAATTATCCATTTTGTCGACAAAGAAGCTGAAGTATCGGTTAACATGCTTGCCAAAACAACAAGCGGAAGACCTTCCAATGAAGCTTTATTGCCCGGTGTTAAAAATATTATTGCCATTGCCTCCGGAAAAGGCGGCGTTGGCAAATCAACTGTTGCTGCTAATCTTGCTATTGCTCTTGCTTCAAAAGGTGTGAAGGTTGGATTAATTGATGCTGACATATACGGACCTTCACAACATATAATGTTTGGTGTTGAGAATGAAAGAATTTTTATGGATGAAAGAGAAGGAAAAACCTTCATGATACCGATTGATAAATACGGTGTGAAGGTTTTATCGATAGGAATGCTCGTCGATCCGAACAAAGCAATTCCCTGGCGCGGACCCATGGCATCCAAAGCACTCAAGCAGCTTTTCAGCGATGCCGATTGGGGAGAGCTCGATTACATGCTGATCGATTTGCCTCCCGGCACAGGCGATATTCACCTCACCCTTGTAAGCGCTGTTCCCGTAACAGGAGCGGTAATTGTAAGCACGCCTCAACACGTAGCTCTTGCCGATGCACGTAAAGGAATAAATATGTTTCAAATGGATCCTATAAACGTTCCTGTTCTTGGGCTCATTGAAAACATGTCGTATTTCACACCTGCTGAATTACCTGAAAACAAATATTATATTTTTGGAAAAGAAGGCTGTAAAAAACTTGCCGAAGAATTGAGTATTCCTTTCCTTGGAGAAATACCTCTTGTACAAAGCATACGCGAAGGCGGTGATTTAGGCCTTCCTGTTACTTTAGATGAAAACACTCCTGCTTCCAATGCATTCAGGGAAGTAACAAATCAGCTTATTCGGAATATTGCCATTCGCAATGCCACTAAACCACCGGCGAAACAAACTGCAGCAGCAGCGTATTAATTATTATGGGAAACCTCGATTTATATACAAGGGTTGAAGAAGCACTCAGCCAGGTACGGCCTTACCTTGAAGCGGATAGCGGCAATGTTTCTATCATTGACATTACCGATGAGATGATTGTACGGCTCCGCTTTCACGGTGCTTGCAGCTCATGCAGCATGAGTTCAATGACCTTAAGAGCGGGTATTGAACAGACTATTTTAAAAATGGTGCCGGAAATAAAAAGCGTTATTGCTATAACGGAAGAGGATGAATTGATAAATTAAGGTTGTTTTTATAAAATTTGGTATACTTCAAACGGGAATGATTTGTGTAATTTCAGACCTCCTGACCTGCTCCCCAAATATAGGGCATTTAAAAGAATTGTTCGTAGAATGA
>JAYURB010000471.1:0-6345 GCA_043756425.1 Bacteroidota bacterium | reverse complement strand
GATTCTTGTGGTTCTTCTTCGCCCAGAACACTGGCTGTTACTATTTCAGGAGGAACAGTACTCCCTCAACCGGGCATTATAAGTGGTAATGTTTCCATTTGTTCTAACAGCTCTAATACATACAGTATTTTACCTGTTAGCGGAGCAACATCTTATACATGGTCACTTCCTCATGGATGGACAGGTACATCGACTACCAACTCCATCTCAACAACTGCTGATACGGCAGGAGGCATCATTACAGTTTGGGCCAATAACAGTTGCGGTCCGTCTGTTCCGCAAACAATAACTGTTTCAACAAATCATACACCATTAATGCCCAATGCAATTTTGGGAAATGATACAATTTGTTCAGGAAGCATAAATACTTTTTATGTTGATTCTGTAAGTGGAGCTTCGACGTATACCTGGACATTCCCTTCGACATGGTCAGGAACTTCAACTAGTGATTCAATTATTTTAACGGCAGACACTTCAGCCGGAAATATAACTGTAACTGCCGGTAATAATTGCGGTACTTCACCGGCTCAAACAATGGCCATAGCTATTAATAAGGCTCCTAATGCTCCTGTTTCCATATTTGGAGATTCAACAGTTTGTTCAGGTGGTTCCTCTTTATATAATACTGTCCATGTAAACGGTGCTACGTCATATTCCTGGACATTGCCAGGGGGATGGGTCGGATCATCATCAACAGATTCCATTTCAATAAATACAATAAGCGTTTCAGGGAATATAAATGTAATAGCAGTCAATTCATGCGGAAGTAGTTCCGCAGCCACACTACACATCACTGTTACCGCATCACCCTCACCATTGGTTACCTTTGTAAACGACACACTTTTTTCGTCGATTTCATCGAACAACCAGTGGAACATTAATACTAATCCAATTTCAGGTGCAATAGATAGATCTTATGTTCCAATAACCAATGGAATATATTCTGTTACAGTTACAGATTCAGCAACAAATTGTTCAGGTACATCATCTGGTTATAATGTAAATACAGTAGGGATATATAGTATTACCTTAAAAAATACAATGCTAATTTATCCCAATCCGGCATATGATAAATTAAACATTCAAATTCCTGAGTTACTAATTAATGCTGAGGTTAGAATGTATAATGTTTACGGGCAAGAGGTTATTAAAACCATATTAACTAAAATGGAAAACTCAATTGATATTAGCAAACTCGCTGAGGGGTCATATTCTCTTACTTCCGGAAAAGAAAATAATGTAACTTATAACCGGATTATTATTCTCAAGAATTAAGCGGAAAACAAAAAGTATTCCTAAAGAAGTTTTTTCCACAAAAAATACTTACTACCCTTTTAAAAGGTTTTCCATTCGATTAATTACTGTCTTATTCACACAGGTTAATGGAAGTCTTACAAATTCAGAACATACATTCAAGGAAGCTAAAAGTCCTTTTATTCCTGAAGGATTGCCATCTACATATATTGCATGTGTAATGTCGTGAAGTTTGTAATGAAGTTTTCTTGCCTTATCAAAACTTCCTGCTAAAGATAGTCTGACCATTTCAGAAAAATCTTTTGGAAGCGCATTGGCAATTACAGAAATAACACCATCACCGCCGCAAGCAATTATTGGCAAAGTAAGCATGTCGTCTCCACTAATAACTAAGAAATCTTTGGGTTTGTTCTTAATAATTTTCATTGCCTTTTCCATATTACCGGAAGCTTCTTTAATACCAATGATATTAGTAACTTCATGGGCAAGCTGTAGGGAAGTATCTGCATCAATATTACTACCAGTTCGCGAGGGTACATTATAAATAATAACCGGAACAGGACATTCATTAGCAATCATTTTATAATGCTGGAATATTCCACGTTGAGAAGGTCTGTTATAATACGGCGAAACAGAAAGCAAAGCATCAATGCCATCAAAATACTGCTCTTCCATTAGCGTAAGAATTTCCTGAGTATTATTCCCTCCTAATCCGAGAACAATAGGGACACGCTTATCAACAATTTCAATTACAAAATCTGTAATGGCTCTTCTTTCATTAAGCGTCAGCGTGGCTGATTCACCGGTGGTACCAAGAGGAACAAGGTATTCAACCTTTCCATCTATGCATCGGTTAATGAGTTTCTGGAATGATTTAAAATCAATGCTATTGTCCTTATGAAAAGGAGTAACTAAAGCAACACCGGTACCTTTCAGTTTATTAAGATTCATGGTTTATGAATTTTCTTTAAAAAATGTTCAATTTCTTCAAGAGCTGTTTTTAGAGAAGTACCGGCTTCAAGTTTTACCATCAAATCAAGCGATTCAGAATTACTTGGGCTGAAGCAGCCAACTTTAAATTTAGCTTTTGAACAAGCTGCAATGTACCGGAGCGGAAAACTCTTTCCAATACTTAAATTAATGAGTATATCAAATTTCTCATTAATAAAATTATGCACTATTGGATCAGAGGGAATCATCTGAAAACTGAGGTCTTTTCGCGAAAAGAAATCGAGACCAAATTGAGCAAACTGACTTGATTCAGGTTTTTTTCTATCGATAAAACCCATAGCAAGGACATCTTTTTTCAAAATACTTCTAAGGGTTTTGACATAATTTTTAATAGTCTCACTGTCGCGCGCATCGGTAGCATCGTAAAGAAGTCCGATCTTTGCCGCATCGTTAAAACTTACAATTTCCGGCTCACGATGAAACTTTTTCATCTCTTTGATAAACCTGTACTGACCCAGACGGGTACGAATGCCTTTACTTAGTTGCATTTATTCTCCAATTATTTTTAAGAATTCACTTTCAGTCATAATGGGAATTTTCAGTTTTTCTGCTTTCTCCAGTTTTGAAGGACCGGCTTCATCACCGGCAAGAAGAAAACTTGTCTTTGAGGAAACTCCGTTTTGATTTTTACCGCCGTGTTGTTCAATTAATGTTTTGATTTCTTCACGGCTCAAATTACTGAAAGTCCCTGAAACAACAAACGATTTTCCCTCCAGAAGCGCGCTTAATTTAACAGGAATCGAATCTTTGTTGATTTTCATAGATAAACCGGCATCTTTTAGAGCCTTAACAAAGCGTCTGTTCCCTGAAATTTTGAAAAAATCAATAATACTATTTGCAATCTTGTCCCCTATTTCTTCAGCCTGCATTAACTCCTCCAAGCTTGCATTTTCTATGGACTCCATGCTTTTAAAATGCATTGCAAGTTTTTTAGCGACTGTTTCACCGACATAACGAATTCCAATAGCATATAAAACCCTCTCAAAAGGAACATTTTTTGATTCTTCAATTCCCGCTAAAATTTTGGTAACGGATTTATCCTGTAAACTTATTTTTTTTGTTTTACCGGAATCTTCTGCAGGAATTATTTTTTCCAATCCAATCATGTCCTTATATTCTAAGGAATATAAATCGGAAGCATCTTTAATTAAACCATTATCAAAAAGCATTTCAATCTTTCCTTCTCCTAAACTGTCAATATTCATTGCCTTTCTGCTGATAAAATGCTCAATTCTGCCCTTGATTTGAGGAGGACAACCTGTAATGTTCGGGCAATAATGCTGGGCTTCGCCCTCCTTTCTTTCAAGGTGTGTTTTACATTCCGGACATTTTGTAATATAGTGAACCGGAGTTGCAGAGGATGGGCGTTTCTTAAGATCCACAGCAGTAACCTTGGGTATAACTTCGCCGCCCTTTTCAACGAATACCCAATCGCCTATTCGAAGATCTAATTTTTCAATTTGGTCAGCATTGTGCAAAGTTGCTCTCCTAACTGTTGTTCCTGCCAGTTGAACAGGTTTTAGATCAGCAACAGGAGTTATAGCTCCCGTACGACCCACCTGATAGAAAATATCATTTAGTTCAGTTGAAATACTTTCCGGCTTAAATTTATAGGCAATAGCCCAACGAGGCGACTTGGCAGTAAAACCAAGGTCGGCTTGCTGTGCAATGGAATTTATTTTAATTACCACACCGTCTGTATCGTACGGCAATTTAAATCGCTGCTTATCCCAATGGGAAAGATACTTCATTACTTCTTCAATATTTTTGCAAACAGTAGTATGCTCACTGATTTTAAAACCCCACTTATGGGCAGCATGTATAGCGTCAATTTGCGTATCAAATCGGAATTTTTCCATGTAAAGAGCGTATAGAAAACAATCAAGTTTTCTGCCTGCAACTACTTTAGAATCCTGCATTTTTATAGTTCCGCTTGCAGCATTACGCGGATTTTTAAGGAGTTTACCGACAATTTCTTCTTCAGAAAACCCATCTTCCGTCAATTGATTATCGATTTGTTGATTGATCATTTCAAAAGAAGAACGAGGCATAAATATTTCACCGCGAATTTCGAATTCGTCAGGAATATCTTGTGCCCGTAAACTTAATGGTATACTTTTTATCGTTCTGACATTGGCTGTAACATTATCGCCTTGCACACCATCGCCCCGGGTTACAGCTCGCACCAATTCTCCGTTCTCATAGGTTAATCCAATAGCGACACCATCAAATTTCAATTCACAGACATATTCATATTTTCCATCAATAATTTTCTGAATACGTTCATCAAAATCGAGGAGATCCTGCTCTGAATAAGTATTTGCAAGGGAAAGCATTGGATACTTATGCCGAACAGATTCAAACTCTTTAGTTACATCACCCCCAACTCTCCGGGAAGGTGAATTTGGCAATAGCAAAGAAGGAAATTTTTTTTCCAGAGAAATTAATTCCTCAAGCATTTTATCAAACTCAAAATCACTGATTTTGGGATCCGATAAAAGATAATACCGGTAATTATGTTCTTCAATTTCCTTACTTAAAATTTCAATTCTATTCTTCGCTTCAGCCGCTGTCATATTCTAAAAAATTATCATGATTTTATTGCACGAAACATACGAAACTTTTCCTGTAAATCCTTCCTTCTGTCAACTCTGTCAAAACCTGTTTCAGTGAGTAAAATATTAATTTCCTCACTCATTGATTCATTAATTTCAAAATACAATTTCCCGCCGCTGACAAGGTTTGTATAAGCCCAGGAAGCAATTCTTCTATAAAAAATTAATGGATCATTATCCGGAACAAATAAAGCAAGGGAAGGCTCGAAATCTGTTACTTTCCGCTCCATAAAGGCTTTTTCACTTGAAAGAACATAGGGTGGATTGCTTACAACGATGTCAGGATTTGTCTTTAGAGTCATATTCAATGCGTCCATCTCCAAGAATTGCACCGGCAGATTTTCATTTTCGCTATTTGTTTTAGCGACAGCCAAGGCATCTAAAGAAATATCTGAAGCGATTATGTTGCATTGCGGATACTTCTTTTTTAAAGACAATGCTATGCAGCCACTACCCGTACAAATATCGAAAATGGTAATATCTTTTTTTTCCATAACTTCAAGGTCATGAATAATCCAATGAATCAATTCTTCAGTTTCTCTTCTGGGAATTAAAACATTTTCATTAACAAACAATTTCATGCCGTAAAACCATGAATAACCCAGAATGTATTGAATCGGTTTGCCGGAATCAAGCTCTTTAAGGATTTCTTGAAATTGATTTTCAAAAATTCCTTCAATTGGTTTCTCTCTGTTTAAACTTATATCGATCCTTTTGTAATTTAATACATGCTCAAAAACCATTATCGTAACTTGTTCTGCTTCATTAACATCGTAGCTTCTTAAAAGCTTGGTTTTAAAGTTCTCGAACACTTCTGCGGTGGTACTCATCTTCCTGTTTTTAGATAATCAGCAGAATAAAGCTAATAAACTTCTGATGATTACAAATTTGTATTTTAAAGAATTTCCTATATTTCGGAAACAGTAAAATGCAAAATTATAAAATTAATGTTGGCAGAAGCTATACATGATTTAACAGAGAATGCCATAAAAGAATTCGGAAATCTGGAAGAATGGCAACTTAATAAAAAACCTGTTAACAATGGCTGGAGTATTGGCCAATGCCTGCATCATTTAATAGTTTCCAATGGTAAATACATTCCCCTTTTTAAAAAAGTTGCTTCCGGAAAATATAGGATGACATTTTGGGAAAAATACAATCCATTAGTCCGTTATACAGGAGAAAAAATGATAAAAACCTTAGGCCCTGAAGTAATTAAAAAATTTAAATCACCTTTACTGTTTAATCCATCTGAAAAACATTTTAGCCTTCGTCTGATTGAAGATTTTAAAGATCAACAATTTCAACTTTATGAATTATTTATTGAGTTGGAAAAGGAAAAATATTCTTCTATGAGAATTACATCTCCTGTTGCCGGACTAATCACCCTAACGGTCCACGATGCAATTAAACTCATTATTGCACACGAAAGAAGGCATTTAAATCAAGCAATCAAGGTAAAAAA
>JAYURB010000470.1:0-6351 GCA_043756425.1 Bacteroidota bacterium | reverse complement strand
GAACCATTAGGAGAATTATTATAGATGTAATAAGAGCAAGAATAAAATTCACAAGAAAGAAATTCGCTTTATGTTCGTAGCCATCCCAAAGCGAAGCTAGTACGCCGCTTAATTTATTTCCAATGGAAGTAGATAAAAACCATCCTCCCATCATCAAAGCTGTTAGCCGGGGCGGACTTAATTTTGATACCAGCGACAGAGCCATTGGACTGAGACACAATTCACCTATGGTAATGACGAAGTAAGAAGATATCAGCCACATCATGGAACTTTTTACCATTCCATTATCGGAATAAATTGCTGCTCCAACCATGACAAGGGTTGACAATGCAGTTATGAATAGTCCGTAAAATATCTTCCACGGTGTTGATGGTTCCTTTCCCCTTCTCTTTAGAAATGAAAAGAAAGCAACTACAAGGGGCGTAAGCGTTACTACCCAAAAAGGATTTACTGACTGAAAAAGTTCTGTGGATAAAAGTTTCAACGACTCCCCCTCTGCCGGTCGTCTTTCTTCAGGGAGGTTTTTATAATACAAGGGATGATCGAATGTACGCAATACTTTCCCTTCTGCATTGCGTATGATTCTGAATTGTTCATCCGATAAAGGAACAGAATCCTTTGTCATCTTAACTTCCTGAACCATTCCGAGCGCATTGGCAGGCTTTACAAAAGCTGCAGGAAGTTCTCTATCCGTATAATTTTCTGCCCAGGTTGTTAATGCTGTACCGTTCTGTTTGAAGATGGCCCAGAAAATTATTGCAACAGCAAAAACAGACAGGAGTGCTGCTATGGGGCGCTTATCTTCCGCACGTGCACGCACAAAAAGGGAGAAATAAAATCCTGTTACAGGTAATGCACCAAAAATAAAAGCATCGGTTGAATCACTGCCGAAGATATTGCCGGGAATTATCCATCCAATATATCCTGCTATTACTGCAGGTAAAAGAACAATGCTGAATATTTTTGGTAATGACATGTCTTCAGCCTGAACGAGTTTACGCACATCGGCATCCTTATAGTGCCTATTTCCCAGCCAGAAAATAATTACGCCAACAAACATGCCCACGCCCGCTGCCAGGAAAGCATGTCCCCATGAAAAATTATTTCTCAGATACGATCCAAAAAAATTGCAGATAAAAGCACCGAGATTAATTCCAAGGTAAAAAATATTATACCCCGAATCTTTATGCGTCTTATATTCTTCCCTGTTGTACACATTGCCAAGAAGCGTTGAAATATTCGGCTTAAAAAATCCATTGCCAATTATAATTAACAACATAGCAATATAAAATGCCGGCATTCCCGGCAAAGCAAGAGTACAATAACCGGCTCCCATAAGAATTCCTCCAATAGTAATAGAGACCCTGTAACCGAGCACACGGTCTGCGAGTAATCCGCCGACAAAGGGTGTAAGAAATACAAGAGCGATAAATGTTCCGAAAATATCCGATGCTTCCTTTCGATCAATGGCCATACCACCCTTTTGTGTATCGGTCATATAGAGAAAAAATATGCCGAGCATCAGATAATAACCGAATCGTTCCCACATTTCAGAAAGGAAAAGATACGGTAAGGCTTTAGGATGTTTTTTGAACATTACATTGGGGATTTCGAGTTAACAAATATTATAAATATTATACCTTGAACAAAATTTATTCTTGTTAAAAATTTTAACTATATTTGAATATTCCTTACCCATAATTCCTTACAATTTAATTGAACCGAATGAAAAATCTATTTCTCCTGTTTACGGTGCTTTTTATTTCCAATGCATTTGCACAGGAACCGCTTCTCCATTGTTTTACTACGGAAAAATTCAAAGCGGATATTCTGAAAAATCCGGAATACGAAAAAAATCTTTCAGACCTGGAAGATTTTACCACTCAATATAAAAATAATGCTCTGGTGCAGCATACAGGAACACGACAAATCTATGTTATTCCTGTAGTGTTTCATATTCTCCATCAATACGGACCGGAAAACATTTCTGATGCTCAGGTAATCGATGCTGTAAACATTATGACACGCGATTTTCGTAAATTGAATGACGATACTGTTGACATCATTCCTGCTTTCAAATCCATTGCTGCCGATTGTGAAATTGAATTTCGCCTGGCTACCCTTGATCCAAACGGAAATTGTACAAATGGAATAGAACACATTTATACTGACAAAACGAATAATGCCGATGACGATTCTAAATTAAATCCATGGCCCAATAACAAATACCTGAATATCTGGACGGCCTATAGCCTTGGATTGTCCGGAGCTGCAGCCTATGCTCAATATCCCGGTGGATGGGGCCCCACCGACGGAGTCATGTCTCTTGCAAATTACGTAGGAAGTATTGGCTCAAGCAGTGTCTATCATTCCAGAGTACTTACTCATGAAGTTGGTCATTATTTAAACCTTTCCCATGTCTGGGGAAGTAATAATTCTCCGGGCGTAGCTTGCGGCGATGATAATGTTTCCGATACCCCTATTAGTATTGGATGGAATCAATGCATTCTTGCAGGCGCTTATTGCAATCCACCAATCGTTGAAAATGTCCAGAATTATATGGAGTATTCCTATTGCGATAAGATGTTTACCCAAGGGCAAAAAATACGAATGCTTGCCACGCTAAATTCACCAATAGGCGGAAGAAATAATTTATGGAATTCAGCAAACCTGATTGCTACAGGAACCGATGGATCAACATCAGCTATATGCGTACCTACTGCCGATTTTACGGTAGCTAATTTTTACAGTTGTGCCGGCGCTCCTGTTCAATATATAGACCAAAGCTGGAATGCTCCGGTTACGTCCCGGAATTGGAGTTTTCCCGGCGGAAATCCTTCTACAAGTATTGACAGCGCTCCTTCGGTTAATTATTTAGCAGCCGGTATTTATAATGCTACACTGGTTGTGACGAGCGCTGGTGGAACAGATTCAATTACCAAGAATGCAACCGTTCGAATTACCGCTGCACCTATAAGAACAATGCCGTTTACCGAAGACTTCGAAGACACTGCTTCTTTCCCCGGCATAGATGGTTGGGTAGATAATCCGGATAATTCAATAAGCGGAACATGGACGAAAGTATCCAATGCCAATACAACTGCAGGCGGAAGTCATTCAATTAAAATAAATAACTATAACAATACTGTAGGACAAATTGATTCCTGGATAACACCTTCCATTGATTTTAGCAATGTAAGTTACCCGATATATGTATCGTTTAAAGTTGCCAATGCACAACGTAACAATACATCGAACGATGAATTAAGACTTTACTATTCTGCAAATTGCGGACAATCATGGTCGTCTATAGGATATAATAAATCAGGTTCCGTTTTGTCGACTGTTGGAATATTAAATTCCAGTTTTACTCCTTTCACTGCAGGTCAATGGAGATTGGAAAATGCAAATGCAAATCCGACTCACAACAAAGCAAACGTGCGTTTCAAATTCCAAAATACAAGTGATCGCGGCAACAACATCTACATAGATGACATAAATATTACAGGTAATATTGTCGGAATTGATGAAACAGAGGAACTGCAAACCGGCTTTGCACTTTATCCCAACCCTTCCTTGGGAACTTCTAAAGTAAGTTTTGCACTTAACAAAAACGGTAATGTAATTATTGGTGTAAAAAATATCTTAGGACAAACACTGGAGACTTCCCCGGTCAAAAACCTTTCTTCGGGCATGCATGAATATACTTTGCCTGTTCTAACTCCTGGGATTTATCTCGTGGAAGTGACGGTAAATAATAAGCGATTTGTTCGGAAGCTTATTGTTTCATAATTATTGATAATTTATTACCCATATATCATTCTATTATTTTTAATTCATTGCTAATGAAAACGCGGCACAAAACACTGATTCTATTATTTTTAATTCTGGCTGTTAAAAATAATTATGGACAAGTTCCTCAGGCAATTCCTTACCAGGCGGTTGCACGTAATAACAGCGGCAACCTAATTATCAACCAAAACATTTCTTTGAGATTCAGTATTCATGATGCCTCTGCCGGGGGTACTGTCCTTTACCAGGAAACAAAGAGTACTTCAACCAATGGATTGGGTTTATTCTCTGTAAACATTGGTCTTGGAACTCCCGTTGTTGGAACATTTTCATCGATTAATTGGGGCATTAACATTAAGTTTCTGCAAGTGGAACTGGATACACTGGGGGGCAGTAATTATACTGATATGGGAACTCAACAAATGCTAAGCGTTCCCTATGCATTGTTTTCTGCCAAGAGTGCCGATTTGCCTTCAGGAAATGCTTCCGGTGACGTACTTGTGTGGAACGGTAGTGCATGGATCGTTACTCCAAAATGTAATTTGTATAATTATTATTTTCGCGATAAAGATCAGGATGGATATGGCGACCATTATTCTCCTGTTTTTGGTTGCAGTGCACTGCCGGGTTTTGTAAGTGACAGTACTGATTGCGATGATAATAATGCTTCTATTAATCCGGGTTTAGTATGGTACAGAGATGCTGATGGTGATGGATATGGAAACATCGCTGTGACACAACTAAGCTGTTTACAACCATCAGGCTTTGTTTCGAATTCTACCGACTGTAATGACAATATTGTAACCATTAATCCTACAGCATCCGATCTCCCCGATGATTTTTTTATAGATAATAATTGCGATGGAATTGATGGATCAGAATCTGCATCCATATTCGTTGCTACCACAGGAAACGATATTAATCCGGGCACAAAAACTCAACCTAAACTTACTATAAACGCTGGCATTGTAGCAGCAATTTCGTCCGGTAAAACTGCTGTCCTGATTTCATCCGGCACCTATGCTGAATGTGTAACACCTTTAAATGGAGTTTCCTTATACGGCGGATACAATGCTGCATCTTCGTGGTCTCGGTCTCCATCAAATATTAATACAGTAACCGGTCTGGATCAGAACGATAGAGTTAGTGCTTTGGAAGGATCAGGATTAACTAGTGCTGCTACAATTGATCGTATAAGATTTGTAACAGCCAATGCTACAGGTGTTGCTGTTGATGGAAGAGGAAAATCAAATTATGGAGTTATATTAATGAGCTGCACCGGAATCACTTTTAAAAATTGTGTTATTCAATCGGGTAAAGGTAGCAATGGAAATCCCGGTACAGCCGGAACAATTGGTCTCTCCGGTTCATCCGGAGGACCGGGCTCAATTGGAAATTGCGAAGTAAACGTTACTGCAAATGGTGGTAGCGGAGGAACTTCCCCTTGTGGAATTAACGGTGGTGCTGGAGGTGCAGGAAGGTTTGGCTCGTTAAATGGTCTTCCGGGTACAAGTGGTGTTGGTGCATCGAATGGAGGAAATGGAGGAAACTCGGGAGATCCTGGCTCTCAAGGCATAAATGGAGGAAATGGATCTGCAGGATCTGCAGGATCAAACGGTGCCGGTGGTTCAGGCGGTACATTATTATCCTTATGGTTAGGAAGCAATGGAGTTACAGGAAACAATGGCAATAATGGAACAGGCGGCGGTGGCGGTGGCGGTGGCGGCGGACAAACTTGCTTTTTTTGCGTTGACGGAACCGGTAACGGTGGTGGCGGCGGCGGTGGTGCTGGATGCTTAGGAGCAGGCGGAAGTGGTGGAATGGCCGGCGGTGGAGCCTTTGGAGTTCTACTAGTTAATTCAAGCGGAATTCAAATAAGCAATAGTTCAATTACAAGTGGCGGAGGTGGTAACAGTGGCCCTGGAGCTATAGGAGGAACAGGTGGTTTAGGCGCAGCCGGTGGCACAGGAGCCAGTGTATGCACGACTGAAGTTGGAAAAGGAGGAAATGGTGGAGCTGGTGGTAATGGTGGTAGTGGAGGCATTGGTGGTGGTGGTTCCGGTGGACCATCTTATACTGTTTACAGATTATCCTCTACTGTAGTAATTACAGCAACACCATTAATTACCGGCTTTGGAGGGAATGGTGGTTCATCAACAGGTAATTCAGGAAGCAATGGTGCAAGTGTTCCTCTTTTTTAAAACTAAAATTTAGGAAACCAAAAAATTGTTTTCATTGCATACAAATTATCTTATTACAAACTTACTGTATTCATTTCTGTCATCATAAATTAAAGAAATAAAATAAACTCCTCCCTTCAATGAATTTAGGTCGATTTTATTTCCGGACCAATTATTTTTTCTAATGCATATTCTTCCTTGAACATCAGTGATCGTCAGTAAACAATTTCCAATAAAATTAGTTGCGATGATTAATACACTTTCAGCCGGGTTTGGAAATATTTCCTGACTTGTCCGATTTAGTGCGGTCTGTCAATTGAATTTATAGTGCGTTGAAGATTTTCAGGAATAGGTGTTCTCATTCTAAATTCCCGTTTGG
>JAYURB010000469.1:0-2746 GCA_043756425.1 Bacteroidota bacterium | reverse complement strand
GCCACAACCCAAAAGAAAAAATTTAAAATACCATCTTTCATTAGGCTCACATCCATTGTCCAAAATGTATCTACTGGGTCTCGATTATATATCTTTCTAAAAATTGTAACTAAGCCTATAAACAGCAGTTGAGATAACACAGGCATTTTTAAAGCAACAACCATTTTAGGATTGCCGACAGAATAATACTGCAATAGATAACCTAAGATTAACAACAGAAAGTTTACAGCTAACAATATCGTAAATGGTTTTCTACTCAATAACCAATCACGCTTGTACATAAATACTATTAAAGTATTCATGCCTAATATTATGTATATAAAATCCATGGCTAAGGTCCGAATGAGTTATAAATTCCATCGAATGCTCCAAAGCTATCAGCAACACCCAATCCAATAGAAATGAAAGGTCCTACAACAGGAATGAAAGCAGAACCAGTTATAAATGCTGCTCCTGTTAATCTTGCATAATCTGCACCTGTTTGATTGCTACTACCAAATTGGTATAATGATATTCCTGCCCCAACAAGGGTCATGCCCCTCCCTAAATTTCGGGCAAATTTAGCAGTACTTAAACTATTTGAAACAGATTTGGAACTTATATACTGATTGCCTCTAAAGCCTTGACCATATGTTTTTCCGTTGGTATGAACGTACTGACCATTTTTTAAAGCATTTTCGACAGTCTCGGCAGACCTTCCATATATTTCGTAAACCTTGCCTTGTCTTGCTAATTCTCCAACTCCTAAACCAACTCCAAGAGCATTTGCCCAATCACCCCCACCACTTTGAACCTCCGTTTCATCCTCCATTCCCAAATCCACTCCCGATACTTTATGATCATAAAATAAGCTAAAAGTACTTCCGTCTTTTAAAGTATATTTTACTTGTGTATCAGCATATTCAGATGGCCCACTGTTAGAACTTACATACCAATCTTTTATTTCATACTCAAAATCTTTTTTATTATTTTCTTTTCGTTTTCGAATTATATCTCCCCAATGATTTACATAATCACCATTTTTATTATTATAAATTCCGAGCCCATGTTCAAGATCAAATTGATGCGAAGCTCGTATATGAGGAGGTCTATATTTCTCCTTAATATCCGCCCAGGAAATAGATTCAAATTGAGAATCGTTGTAGTCAATAAGCCCTTTGGTTTCTCCCCCACTAAGATCAGGAGGACTCTTCGCAGCAATATATTTCATTCCATCAGGATCAATAGAATTTACCGGATTATTTCCCATACCAATATATGGATTTGCCAGCTGATGAATGGGGTCTTGCACAATCCACCTGCCAAGTGAACCATCGTATTGCCGAGCACCAAAGTCGAATAGATTCATGGAAAGATCTTTCTGAAATTCTTTATCCTGGTATTTATAATTGTTTATAGGATTTCGAATATATTCTGTTGTTAGTGGTTCAATAAACATACCGTAAGGGTAATAATGGTCCTCTTCCAAAATATTCCCGGTAGTATGATGTATTTGCACATTATCAAAATAAGCATTCAGTCCGGATTCATTACAAACGTAAATATACAAAAATCCGTTTACCGGGACTTTAAAATTTAAAAATGCAAGGTCACCAAGGGTATTCGGATACTGAACTTGTTGTACGCCGCTGGCATCACCTACAAAATTAAAATTTTCATCATAAAATAAGTGTACCAGAAATGCCTGCGGCTTTAATGGATCGGAGCTGCTTCCGATTCCAATGCTACCTAATAGAAAGGTTCCAACATCGGTATTTCCCGTAAAAAAATCATTGGCCCACTGTTGTCGGGTAGGTACATCATTTCCTGCTATGGAAGTTCCATTAGATGGATTTAAAAAGAAAAGATTGGCCAGTTGACTTAATATGGCTCCAATTGCCGGTGTGCCCGAAGAAGGTGGTAGTTGGGAATAAAAATATTTTGTATCGATATTAATTTCATCACCCTCACATACGTGTAAAACATTCGCAGGTCCCACAGTAGTACTTGTAACATTCAATTGGGAAGCTTTCGCATTCGGAACATACGTAGGATCGTATGGATAACCTGCCGGCAAGCTTTGTCTTGTTGTGCCGATATTATAGAACAATTGTTCCTCAGAAGTGCCGTTTTGCACTTCCATTGTTGCTGAATATTCATTATAAAATTGCTCTTCTGTAAGAATCACTCTCACATTTCCGATATGATCTTTTAAAAAATAGTCATAAACATATTGGGATGTATTGATTGCTCCGTTGCTTTTAGGGCGCACTCTTCCTTCTTGGGTAGAAATTAATTTTATATTATTATTCTCGTACTCGATACCACCTATATAATAATTGGTTATCCCATTAAAAGTCTTCGATAGTTTATTTCCAGCTGCATCATAAACGTAATTTACGGTGTTGCTTGTTTGATCACTTACTGTTACAGGTAAATTAAAATAATTATATGAGGTAGAAAGGTGTTTATTTGCATCATTGATCATATTGCCATTTACATCATATGAGTAGTCATTGCTACCTGAATTCCCATCATGAAAATCGTATTTCATAGTAAAAGCAGCGTTATCTGTTACTGATCGAAGCTGAAAACCATTATTTCCATAATTCATATTCAAGTCATCAAGAACTACGACAGCATTTCCGTTAAATGTATTTCTATTTATTTGAATGATATTTCCTGCCAAATCATATTCCATTTTTTCATTATAGGCATTGAGATTCTTGTCAAAATAATTACTACCGCCAAGATCAGATGCGTAATA
>JAYURB010000468.1:0-2753 GCA_043756425.1 Bacteroidota bacterium | reverse complement strand
GGGATATTTCTTTTGTTCAATTCTTCTGAAAACCAATTCCATTGGGTTGAACGGGTAATATGCGATGTTAAAAAGGCTATTTTCATCCTTTCGTCAATGAACGTTTGATATTCCTTGCTATACGAAGTAAAAAGGCCGGATATGAGAATGATCGCTTGATTATTATTAAATGATTCGGCTCTGCTTTTAGGTTTTCCGGAAATTCTTTTTTTAAATATGCTCCTACAATTTTTACCCTTGAAAAATTACCCGATATATAATCGAACAACAAAGTATTTAAGAGAAAATAAAAAAGCATTTTAGAAGTATCTAGAGCACGGGGAGGAGTACTATCAGCAAAAAACTTTTTAACCGTTTCGTCTTGTTCAGGATTAATTCCAAGTCGCTTGAGTATGGGTTTTATTTCTGACTTGTTTAATCCCTCAGTAATACTTAAAAATATTACACTCCATTCCTCTAAAAATTTTGAAACCGAAGTAGTGGATTTTGAATCGCCATGAAGTCTGTATCGAGAAAAAAGGAAATCACAATACTTAAAATCACAAACCATAAGCAATCTGCTTATTAGGTCATAATCCATACCAAAGTGAAATTTCTCATTCAGAAATCCTGTTTCCAGCACATATTTTCTGCGATAGAAAGAAGATGGTTGAGGAAATCCCATACCCGCCATCAGTCTCTCTATGGTTAGATTAGGATATCCTTTGTCATACCGCACAATAAGATTGTTTCTGAACATTTCCGTATTACCATGCAATAAGCCAATATTTTCCGGGAGTGAAGAAAATGCCTCATTTACTTTGTGTAAGGCCCCCGGCATATACAGATCATCGCTGCAAAGCCAGCAAACAATATCACCTGTTGCTTTTTTAAACCCTTTATTAATTGCTTCACTCTGGCCGCTATCTTTTTCACTAACCCAATAATCAATTTTATCCTCATATTTTTTTATGATTTCAACCGACCCATCGTTGCTTCCGCCGTCAATAACAAAAATTTCCAGTGAAGGGTATTGCTGGCTGAATATGGATAATAGCGTCTCTTCCAGGAATTTTCCCTGGTTGTATGAAGGCACTACTATGGAAATTTTCAACATTAGTCAGGCCTTTTTTTGATAAAGAATTTTTAAGGAGTCGCCAAGTTTCATTTTAGCTAGACAGTAGTTAATTGCCTTTTTAATTAAGCGTAAAAGGATTGTTTTTTCTATATTATCGCTAAAATGTCTGTCTGCTTCGTTATAGTCGTATTCAACGTTTTTAACTTTATGCGAACCCCGTGATCGAATGGCATATATCATTCGTGCTGGACTAATACCGGCAGTTTGATTTTTTATTTTTGTAAAATCGGTTTCAAGCAATCGATGGATTGTTCGCGAAGTAAAATAATGAAGATGTTCGGGGTAACTAATGACATTCCAGAATCTTCCAAGTAATCGTCTGGTAAAAGAATTGAAGTTTGGTGTAGTTATGTAAAGGGCTCCTTCCGGACGAAGTAGTTTTGAATACATGGCGATTTCTGTTATAGGATCTGTCAAATGTTCAATAACCTCGAGGGATACAACAACATCAAATACGATGTTTTTTTGTTGAAGAAGTTGTTCTATATTTTCAGTAACAGGAATTCTCTTTTTCCTGCACTCAATTAAAGCTGCCTCAGATAATTCAGTGCCGCTTACATTCCAATTCCTCCCTTTTGCTACTTCTAAAAACAAGCCAAATCCACAACCGGTCTCCAGCAGGTTATTATTTTTCCGATAGGGTTCGAGCATATTCAGAATGTCATTGTATCGCTTAAGTGTTAAAGGAGGTAGGCTTTCATAGGAGGGGTAGTCGAAATAATGATCTTTAAGTTCTTCCGGTGTCGGTATAGTCTTTGTCGATACCATGCCGCAGTTTTTGCATTTAAACAGGAAATGTTTTTTTTCGAAAATATTTCTAAAGGAAGATTTCCCGCATAGAATGCAAACACTACGTATGTTATTGGATAAGGAAATCTTACGCATTACAATTAAAATTCATAATTAAAAGTGTCAATATCGTCTTTAAAAGCATCTGCAATGAGATCTCTTGTATGTTTATTATAATAATCCTTGTAAAAACTATGGTTACTCGGATTTGCTTTCGACAAAACTATTTGATTAATATTTATCTTAGTACAAATGGTGTTAAAGTCATTTTGAATGTTTTCGAAACGTCCCACAAAATCGACCAATAGTTTTCCGTTTTTATCGTATATAAATTTCTTCTGAAGTTCGCAGTCGTAGTTCACTCTCCATTCAATGTATTCGTCAAAGGATTTCATTTTGATAATCCTTTTGTGTTGCGGATGGAATTTAAACTGAAGCATAAAATGATAAAGCGAAACCTGCCAGTCCCAGGGATTTCTTACAAAAGAAAATTTAAAGTAATTGTTAAATGTTTCTGCAGCAAGAAATTTACTTGCTTCTTCTGCTTTAATATGGTCAATAGCCCACGTAGAAAGAAACCAAACATGACTTCCAATAAAGTAGCGAATGCTTTTATGCAGTGGAAACTCAGAAAAAGACAGATCGTCATATTCCTTTAAAGCTTTTCGGATACTAGTTCCTGCAACTTTATAAATATGAAAATATATAAATTTCTTTTGGTGAGAAAGTATCATTGAATCTTACTTAATGAGGAGTAAAGAAGGTGTTAATTCTTTTTTCGGCCGACAAATACTTATTTCTGTTTGTAATTATTTCTAATGAATAACCTTTTTGAAGTTTCCACAAG
>JAYURB010000467.1:0-2768 GCA_043756425.1 Bacteroidota bacterium | reverse complement strand
TTTTAGCGGGCTCTTTAACCCTGGGATTATTGGCCTTGCCTCTTATAATAAGGATTACCGAAGAAGCATTGATTGCAATTGATGATTCTTTCAGACTTGGAAGTTATGCTTTAGGTGCGACAAAACTTCAAACCATCCGAAGGATTATTTTGCCCATGGCCTATCCGAATATTATTACAGGCTTAATATTATCAATAGGACGAGTATCCGGTGAAACAGCGCCCATACTCTTTACAGTTGCCGCTTACTTCCTACCCAAATTACCCACCTCCATCTTCGACCAGGTAATGGCACTCCCCTATCATTTATATGTAATTTCAACGAGCGGCACCAAAATCCAGGAATCGAGAGATATGGCTTATGGAACGGCGCTTGTACTTGTATTGATCGTATTAATTTTAAATCTTGCAGCAAATGCTTTAAGAAGATATTTCGGGAAAAAGGTAAAAATGAACTGATTCAAATGAATAAGATAGAAACAAAAAAAGTCAATTTATTCTATGGCGCTTTCCAGGCCTTGAAAAATATCAACATTGCCATTGAACCAAATACGGTAACAGCATTGATAGGGCCTTCCGGTTGCGGTAAATCAACCTACCTAAGGCTTTTCAACAGGATGAATGACTTAATACCCGGTATTAAAATTGAAGGAGAGGTTTTATTGGATGGAAAAGATATTTACCAGGCCAAAAATATGCGGATTGATGAACTTCGAAAAAAAGTTGGAATGGTTTTTCAAAAGCCCAATCCCTTTCCTAAGAGTATATTTGAAAATGTTGCTTATGGTTTACGTGTTAACGGACTAAACAATACTCAGTACGTTGAAGAAAGAGTTGAAACATCACTTAAGCAAGCAGCCCTCTGGAATGAAGTAAAAGACAAATTAAATAAATCCGCATTTGAATTATCCGGCGGACAGCAACAGCGGTTATGCATTGCCCGTGCATTGGCCATTGAACCATCCGTTGTACTCATGGATGAACCTGCTTCTGCTCTTGATCCGATCTCTACAGCAAAAATTGAAGAATTAATTTACGAGTTAAAAAATAAATACACCATTATTATCGTAACTCACAATATGCAGCAAGCCGGTAGAGTGAGCGACAGAACAGCCTTCTTCTACCTGGGCGAATTAATTGAATATAACGATACAAACATTATTTTTACTAATCCTAAAGAAGCCCAGACACAAAGTTATGTTACAGGGAGGTTTGGATAATAAATAATTCGTTAATCCGATAGCTATCGGATTAACGAAAATCAATGAAAGCATTCTCAATCCGATAGCTATCGGATTAACTAATTAACAAATTAACGAATTACAAAAATGACTCATCTCGATATAGAAATTAAAAGATTGAAAGACGAAATTCTTGAAATGTTTGAAATCATTTCAATGCAATTAACGAAGACGCATCTTGCAATGACTACCATGGACAAAGAACTTGCCCGTGAAGTAAATTATAATGAAAAAAGAGTCAATGCGCTGGAATTAAAAATCGACAAGGATTGTGAAAATATTTTTGCTCTTTTCAATCCTGTTGCCATCGACCTTCGTTTTGTTTTGGCTGCCTTGAAAATAAATTATAATCTTGAGAGGATAGGTGATATTGCCGATGGTATCTGTCGTTATGTTTCGGAAGCAAAAGTTCCTTTTGATAAAGAGCTCATGGAAGCAACACGATTGAATGAGATGTTTAAAATGGCTATTTTAATGATAGATGATGTAAAAACTTCCTTTGACAATGAGGACACTAAACTTGCCAGGGGAATTTTTAAGAAAGATGATTTGCTTGACGAAATTAACGGTGATGCAGATAAGGTTGTAGAAAAAATTATTTTAGCTAGACCGGAGATGATACGTCCTTCTCTTAACATTATCTCTACCATGCGAAAGTTAGAGCGAACCGGTGATCAGATTAAAAATGTTGCAGAAGAAATTATATTTTTCATTGAAGCGAAAGTGCTAAAACATATTTCCACAAAGCAATAATTATTGAGTAGCCTCTATTGGAATCTTCGAAGTAGAGCTTGGTTTATTTTTTTAACCAATGCAGGTCCTTCGTATACAAAACCGGTGTATATTTGGATTAGATCGGCACCTGCATTAATTTTTTCCAAAGCATCTTCCGGTGAATGAATACCCCCTACTCCTATTATGCTGAATTGATTTTTAGAATGGGTAGACAAATACCCTATTATCTCTGTCGATCTTTTTCCCAATGGTTTGCCGCTTAACCCGCCTGCGCCTGAATGGTGAACAATATCGCTTGAGGTTTTCAGTCCATCCCTTGAAATTGTAGTATTGGTAGCAATTACACCATCCAGTTTAGATTTTAGTACAACTTCGATAATTTCATCCAATTGATCATCACTAAGATCCGGAGCAATTTTAAGCAGAATTGGTCTCCTGGATGTATTATTTTTTACTGAAAGTTCATAGTTGACTACCTGCAAACGTAATAGAATTTCAAGCAATGGGCCTTTATCCTGCAAGGATCTTAGTCCGGGAGTATTGGGCGAACTTACATTAACTGCAAAGTAATCAACAAGAGAAAAAAGTTCTCTGAGACAGATTTCGTAATCGTTAAGAGCAAGCTCATTGGGAGTATTTTTATTTTTTCCGATGTTACCACCGATAATAATTCTGCTTTTCCGGCCTTTAAGCCGAAGGACCATTTCTTTTACACCCATGTTGTTAAATCCCATCCTGTTTATAAGAGCTTCGTCCGCCGTAAGCCTGAACATTCTCGGTTTTTCATTTCCGG
>JAYURB010000466.1:0-2768 GCA_043756425.1 Bacteroidota bacterium | reverse complement strand
TGAAACACTCCTTTTACAAAAAACGAAACCGTATACAACCCCTGACTAAATTTCGAAACTTCGATTGCATTATCTGTCACCTGTTTTTCAAATACAATCTTTCCAGTAAAATCATATACTTTGATTAAAATATTTTTTGCAGAGGCAAACTCATCAGCAATAAAATAAATTTTATCACTCGCCGGGTTAGGGTAAACAATAAATGAATTTTTCACCGGCCGCTGTATACCGTTCGGTAAACCCAGCGTATCACAAATAGAACCACCAAGGGCAGGCATGTCGTAGTAAGGGTTATTGGGGAGGCCCACATACGTTCTTTTTCCGCCAAGGTTGAAGCTGTATGGTTGGTAATTGCAACCAATACCAAGTTGACTTGGACTACCAATTACTCCTAAATTCATGTTATAATAATTATAGGTAGTGTCGTTATAAGGAAAAGGAAAACCGTTTAGGTCATTCCACCATCTGCTTAAATAAATTTTACCATCAATCGCAAGTTTAAGAAACCCACCTGCATTTAAAGGAAAGCTAATGGAATCTATTATCAATTTTGAATTAAAAATATTAATGTTAAACAAATCGAACTGAAAAAGGTATGTTGGAGTGCCACCTGTTGAAATATATAGCAAGGAATCGTTTGGGGAAAATTCAAGACTGAAAAACTCGTTTTCTGAAGCACTAATTTCCGAATGAATTAATCGGTAATTCGATAGATCCCCAGTACATCTATCAAAATCAAAAAAGGCAATTAAACCCCATGTATTGATAATGGCTAATAAATTACCAAGATTATTAAATCTCACTCTTGTACCACTATGTAAGGTTTGATATCCAATATTTTGTTCTGGAAATTGTTGAATACCATTTTTTGTTACCAGAAATTTATGAAAAGTATTTTGTGGAATAAATCCGGTTGTATGGAAGACCAACCACCAATCTCTTCCATTGCCATGTTTTAAAGCAGATAGCCCATCTGTAATATTATTGCCATTTAAGCTATCAAGCAAGGTGTTTTTTTGTAATACTTTTCCAGAGCCATTATTAAATGAAAGATCGATTATTGAATAATAAAGTTGTGTGTTTGAAGTGACTCCTGTATGAAATAAATAATATTGATTATTGTTTAGTGGGTTAGGTATAATTATCATTTCGTAATACCACCCCCCTCCTACAAGCGAATCACCGTTTTCCATAACCTCATTATTTTTATTCCAAACGACACCTAATTTATCGTAACCCTGCTGCCATACGGGGATATAATAAGTATGACAATAGAACAGTAAATTTCCGGAAGAATCAGCTATTGAACAAGCAGTACCTCGAGAACGAGTGGAACACCATGAAACTGAAGGAGGCTGCTGATTGAAGTCAATTTGCGAGCTATCTCCAAAGCACCAGACAGCATCTCTTCGTGCCTGACAAAAGCACAGAAAGTAATTAAAAAGGAACGCTATTACTATTAATTTTTTCATAAAATGTAAGCAGGGTATTATTTCTAATACCCTGCTTAATACTTATTATTTTAAAACAGTGATTTTAGCTGAGGAATTAAAATCTCCATCAACGAAAAATGAAAACGTATATATTCCCTGATTTAATTTTGAAATATCTACCTTATTGTCTTTAAGAGAAGTTTCCAAAACAGGTTTCCCTATAAAATCATAGACGATAAGTTTAATTTCACTTTTATCTTCAATATTGTGATAAACAATTACCTTTTCTACCACTGGATTCGGATATATACTGAAACGTATATCGGCAACTGATTTATCAGTACGGTGACCAATGCGCAAATTTCTCTCTACATCAAAAACCTCTTCATCTAAAATATGGCGTGCAGTGAAAACACCGCTGCCTCCTTCCCAGGCACTTGTCCAGGCAATAGTTTGCAGCTCTTCAGTCTCCGCTTCAGTGATTATTGCATCCGGATCCGCTAAAAGTCGCAATGCTATGGCTTTTGAAAAATGTTTGTTGTGCTCTATTACATTATCATCTACGATTAAGTTGAGTAGGGCAATTGCATCGGCTATATTTTCATTGTCAACATAATCATCTACTTGCCGAAAGTATTCCCTATTAGTATTTTCCTGCTCGGAAAGAAATTGTATAAATTCATTTTCACTTGCCATTAATGCCGCATCCTGCATAAGCGTCCGGTAGGCATATTCTTCATTGTTATAGCGTTCTTCATCGGGATAGTTAGGATAAGTTATGTTGTTTGATACAATATCCAAAAGATGTTCAAGAGTAGCATTATTACTGCCTCCGCTACCACTTTGACAAGAAATACCGTTAAAGTTAGGGAGAGGCATATCTTGAATATATAAATTATTTGTAGGAGATGGACTGAAAGTATTCTGTAGGGTAATAGAATTTGAAGATCCTCTGTTATACCAATTAAATGGCGGAGCAACCCCATCCACCCTATTATAGGTAGTGTTTGTAGGCGTAGGAAACCCATCCCATGTATTATCCCATGGATCAGAAGCACTGCCTTGATTAGACATGGATGCATTGGCAAGGGAAATACCTTGAATACAGTTATCCATTGTATTGCAATGCAGCTCTGTACCACCGCTTGAACCTACATATCGCATAGAGGTGCCGTAATGAAGAAAATAATTTCCGCCAATGAAAGAATTTGTGCAGTGCACATTATTCATTCCATACATTTTTGTTTGGAAGTTTGGCGAAGTAGATAGGGGTATTGAGCGTGTTATCCAATTTGCATCGATGTAAGCTTTATTGATATTGCTTAAAAACATTCC
>JAYURB010000465.1:0-2773 GCA_043756425.1 Bacteroidota bacterium | reverse complement strand
AAATCTTTTACAAAGCCATAGCCACCGTGAATTTGCACGGCTTCAACGGCTGTATCCATAGCAACCTTTGAAGCAAAAAGTTTGGCCATGGAAGAAGCGAGAGAGTAATCTTGTCCCATGTCCTTTAACCAGGCAGCTTTCAGGCAGAGTAAACGGGAAGCATCAATTTCAGTGGCCATATCGGCAAGCTTAAATTGAATAGCCTGGTGTTGTGAAATAGGTACGCCAAAAGCTTTGCGTTCTTTGGAATAGTTGAGCGCAAGTTCATAAGCACCGGAAGCAATACCAAGTGCTTGGGAAGCGATGCCAATTCGTCCGCCGGCAAGTGTTTGCATAGCGAATTTAAATCCAAACCCTTCTTCACCAATACGGTTTGCTTTTGGAACTTTTACATCAGAAAACATAAGGGAATGGGTGTCACTTCCGCGAATACCGAGTTTGTTTTCTTTAGGTCCAATCGTAAAACCGGGCATTCCTTTTTCAACGATGAGGGTATTGATGCCTTTATGTTTTTTAGAAGCATCTGTCTGAGCCATGACCAGATAAACAGAAGCTGTTGAACCATTGGTAATCCAGTTTTTTGTTCCGTTCAAAATGTAATGATCGCCGGCATCAACAGCAGTAGTATGCTGTGAAGTGGCATCAGAACCTGCTTCAGGTTCGCTCAGACAAAAGGCTCCGATAACATCACCTTTGGCAAGTGGAACCAGGTATTTCATTTTCTGTTCTTCCGTACCGAACTTTTCAAGACCATAACAAACAAGAGAGTTATTGACGGACATAATAACCGAAGCTGAAGCATCAACTTTAGAAATTTCTTCCATGGCAAGCACGTAAGAAATGGTATCCATTCCACCACCGCCGTATTTTGGATTTACCATCATTCCCAAAAATCCAAGTTCAGCCATTTTCTTAACCTGATCATGGGGAAATTTTTGATGTTCATCTCTTTCAATGACACCGGGTTTCAGCTCATTTTGTGCAAAATCCCGCGCTGCATTGCGGATCATAAGGTGTTCTTCACTCAATTCAAAGTTCATATCCGGATTGTTGATAGAATTCGCTTTTTTATAGCGAAAATCAATTATTCTTTTTATTTATTGTGGCGACAAACGTACACGAATTGTCTGTCATTAACAAGGGCAAGTAAGTGTCAATATTCAATTCATTCCACCTGTTAACATAAGATGTCAAAATACAAGGTAATAGGCCTGATGTCAGGCACCTCGCTCGATGGAGTTGATATTGCATACTGCGAATTCAACCATGCCAATCGTTGGACATTTGACCTGATTTGCAGTGAAACCATTGCTTATGATGAAAACTGGAAAAAACTGTTGGGAGAACTTCATCTTTCTTCAGCAGAAAAAATTTCTGAAGTGGACTTTCTTTACGGAAACTACTTAGGGAAAATTGTTGGGGAGTTTTGCCGCAAAAATAATGTTTCACCCGATTTTATTTCATCCCACGGACATACGATTTTTCATCAGCCTCAGAAAGGATTTACAAAACAAATTGGTTCAGGGGCAGCACTTTCAGCTGCATCGGCATATAAGGTAGTATTTGATTTTCGAAGTACTGACATAGCATTGGGCGGACAAGGAGCTCCTCTGGTTCCTATTGGTGACAGGCATCTTTTTTCTGACTTTATTTTTTGCCTTAATTTGGGTGGGATTGCTAATATTTCATATGAAGAAGGAAATGAAAGAAAAGCATTCGACATTTGTGCTTGTAATCTTGTTCTTAACCACTATTCAATGAAAAAAGGAATGTTGTTTGACAGGGATGGAATGCTTGCCGAAAAAGGGAAAACGGATGATGATTTATTGAATCGGTTAAATAACCTATCTTATTATTCTAAACAGTTTCCAAAATCATTGGGTAGAGAAGATGTGGAAAAAGATTTACTTCCCATACTTCAATCAAGCATTAGCAGTGTGGAAAATATACTGGCTACTTTTTGTGAGCATATTGCACAACAAGTTTCCACCTGCGTTAGCAAGAGCGGATTAAAAGGGAAAATGCTCATAACAGGAGGAGGCGCATATAATAAATACCTTGCCTGGAGAATTTCAAGACTATGCAATCAGGAAATAGTAATTCCTGAGAAAAAAATAATTGAATTCAAAGAAGCAATTATTTTTGCTTTTTTAGGTATTCTGAGAATACGAAATGAAGTCAATTGTCTGAAAAGCGTTACCGGTGCCCGTGCAGATAATTGCGGCGGGGCGCTTTACGAATCAAAATAATTAGCTAATTAAATTTTAGCAAATAATTAGCTAATTACTTTTTCTAAAAATCATCTTCATCATCAAAATCGCCCATGGTTGATGTGCTGTCGAAATCTTTCAGATCACCATCCAACGGAAGTGTTTCATCAGAAGCATCCATAGGTTCATTATCCATTGGCGTAATTTCTATGATTTCTGTTTCGCGAACGAATAAATCAGGCTGACTTCTTTTTTCCGGTTTAATGGAAGGTTTTGAAGGAGCAGGTTTTTTAGCTGCAGGCTTAGGAGCAGTCGGTTTTTTAGCTGCTGGCTTAGGAGCAGCCGGTTTTTTAGCAGCTGGTTTTGGAGCAGCAGGCTTTTCAGCGACAGCTTTTTTAACCGGAGCTTTCTTTTTAGCGGCTGGCGCTTTTTTAGCTGGTTTTTTAGCAGCTTTCTTAGGCGCAGCTTTCTTCTTTGAAGCGGCTGCTTTGCCTGATTTTTTCACTGCAGCTTTTTTCTTAGCTGGTTTTTTAGCTTTCGCTTTTTTTGCGGGTTTCTTTTTA
>JAYURB010000464.1:0-2776 GCA_043756425.1 Bacteroidota bacterium | reverse complement strand
CAAATTTTGCATTCGGTGCTGAAGCAAGTATAAATGCCTGTTCTCTGTCACTTAAAAATGTTTGGCGATGATTTTCTGTATCGTTTAATTTTGCCGGTGCATTAATTTTATCAATAGTCATATCCTGAATGTTTCCTGCAAGGGTGGCCCGAATGGAATTGTTTTCATTTATCTTTTTGTACTCTAGAACAATATCTACTCCCTTATTAGTGGTATTTACTGCATTAGCAAAAAACTGAGCGTATGCTGCTCTTGCACTATTTAAAGCCTGCGAAAAAATTGGATCAAGTGTAGTATCTGTTGCATCAAACTGTCCGGATAATACAACACGGTCTTTTATCTGAACCAGATAGCCATCCAGCGTTATATTAAAATTCTTTATAGGATTAAACGTAAATCCAACACCTGCATTGAGTGACTTTTCTTGGGTAAGCTTTGGTATTCCTGCGGCTTTGGTAATATTGTTATAGTTAGGTGCTATCTTTACTTCGGCCACTAAACCTCCCTGAACGGTTGTAAATGTTGAGCTAAAATTAATTTGCTGCAACGACGGTGCCCTAAAGCCTGTACTAATTGAACCTCTTAAATTTAATTTTTCATTAACCTTATATCGTGAACTTAATTTATAATTGCTCGTAAAGCCAAAGTCGCTGTAATTCTCTGCACGAACAGCTCCTGTTACCAATAATTTTTCTGTAACATCAAGTTCTGCATCAACATAAGCACCAATTGTAGAACGGCTTGCTACTACTTCATCATCTAACTGGTATCCCGGAAAACCCTGTGCACCTGAGGCTTTTGTATTTCCGGCGCTATAATTAGAATACGATGTCATTTCACCGCCATATAATTCATATCGCTCATTTCTGTATTCAGCACCTGCAGCCAGATTGAATCCTTCTGCAATACCACCAATTTCTTTGCTGAAATTCAGATTTGTTGTGTTTTGTAAAAACGAAAACCCTCCATCGTCAAAATGTGTCTGGCCCGGTCCCATAGAAGCATTGAATGTTTTATCTCCGTAAAAATGAAAATTATTTCTTCCAATATTATTACTTGCATCCCAGAGCCATGCACTATGTGTTCTGCCTTTAACACCAACAGCCATGGATCCATCTAAAACATGCGTTTGAATATGAGGGTCATAAAATGTTTCTCCATCGGGTGTTTGCATCATAATACTATCTACAAAAATTAAATTACCGGATACATCTGTAGGAAATCGTTCCGGTTTAGCTGAAAAATTGCGACTGAAAGCAAAAGCATCGCTGGAGCTATAATTAAATCCTCCAAAAGAATAAAAACGTGTCTCGCCTTTACCCAATGGAATTTCCAAATTTAAAAATACTCCTCCGGCTTTAACAGAACCGTCTCCATTTCCTCTGCGGTAAATATTAATTGGCAGTGCGTCCTTATTCGTTAAAAGATTGGACGTATCCATAACTTGTCGCAATGTTTTCCCCTGATTAATATAGTTGGCTGAAATATTCATAAACCCGTCTTTATTGCCAAGCTGAACACCGTAATTACCATTAAAGTTCAAAGCATTTCCATCAAATTTATTTCCTGTTTCGTATTGTCCAAAATCTTTTTTAAAGGATGGATTGTATTTTTTATCGTAATATCCTCCGTATCCTATGTCTCCGGTAAATTCTCCCACATTTTTTTTCAACACTATATTAATTACGCCTGCAATAGCATCTGAGCCGTATTGTGCAGATGCTCCATCACGCAATATTTCTACGCGCTCAATAGAAGATACCGGAATAGCACTTAAATCAGTTCCCGAATTTCCACGGCCGCGTGTTCCAAAAACGGATACAAAAGCTGTTTGATGTCTTCTTTTTCCATTGATTAAAACAAGCGTTTGATCCGGCCCTAAACCACGAAGTGTAGCAAGGTCAATATGATCGGCGCCGTCGGATCCGCTTTGTTTGTTGTAATTTAAAGAAGGGGCAGAAGTATTAAGCATGGAAGTAAGATCCATGTTACCGCTTGTAGCAGTAAGCTGACTTACATTAATTACGTCGACCGGAACGGGTGTTTCTGTTTTTATTCGTCCCAAACGACGTGTTCCTACAACAACAAAATCGCCCAACTGCATTGCCTTGACCTGCATTTCGATTGTAACATCGTTTCGATTATTAATGCCTACTGTCTGCTTTTCATAGCCAATCATTTGTATAATCAGAGAATCATTTCCCTGTACTTGTATTACTGCACTTCCATTTAAATCAGTTGAGGCTCCGGTACTTGTTCCTTTAACCAATATAGTTGCACCAGGCAAAACAGCTTTGTCTTGTGCATCCATAACTTTAACATTGACATTGCTTTGAGCAAAAGAAAATGCTGAAATTAGTGTTAACAGCAGAGGTAGAGCGATTTTTTTCATAGTCGTTTTTTTAGTGGAGTAAACCTACACTAAAAAAATTTAAAATGAAAAGATGTAAAAAGGATTTATTAACGACCCGGCATTGAATAGTATATTCTAATGTGAGCTTTTCCCATATTTCTTCTCACCGGCTTTAATAGAAAATGGAATATTGTTTTCTTCCGGTGGTCGCGGACATGAATAGCCGGCAGAGTAAGCGCAATAGGGATTGTATGTTTTGTTAAAATCAAGGATCAAATGACCCTCTTTTATATCACTTGTTTTAAAATCAAGATACCTTCCGCCATCATAGGTATCGTTGCCATTGGTTTTATCGGTAAAAGGGAGAAAAAGATGATCCTTGTATTCCGGATTATCCAACAAAGCTGTATTCTGAAATATTTT
>JAYURB010000463.1:0-2777 GCA_043756425.1 Bacteroidota bacterium | reverse complement strand
GTCGACTCCATTAGGCCATGCAGCGTAATCCGTCCAACTGATAACATTCGAATTATCAGCAGCAGTTTCTCCGGATAACAAAATGGTATTACTTATTTGTGAAGTAATAACGGATCTTCCGCATGTATCATAGGTAACGATGGCATAATAATAAGGCCCTTCATCCGTCTGAACATTGTCAGTAAAGGTTACAGTTGATACACCGGAAATATTTTGAGAAGCTACAAGTGAAAATGGTCCGGCCTGCGAGTTCGAACGAAGCAACCGATAACTGGAAACGATTGCAGATGCATCAACAAATGCTTCTATTGACACCTGATCCGTGCCAGTCACAGTCACTTTTCTGATATACGAAAATGCCGGTGCCGGTGTAAATAATGGAATTAAACATGAAGTAGTCGAAGTAGTCGTTCGTATTCCTCCTTTCTCAAATGCTTTAATACGATAACAAAAATTTGATCCGTTAATCAGATTTGTATCGGTGTATTGTGTGTTTCGCGTAGTATCAATTAAAACTTCGGGAGCGCTATTTATACTTAAGTATATTCCATACAAAGGTTTGTTTCCCCAAAAATCATAAGGTGTCCAGGTTAAGGAAACGGACTTCTGACACTGGTTGAAAGAATTCCTCAAATAAATTGTTGAATGTTCAGCAGACGCAGTGCTTCTATTTCCGCAGCCATCAATTGCCTGCAATACAAAATTTTGTGAGGCCCCTGTAGCAAGAATAGGCGTTGCTAAAAAAGTTGAAAAAAATCCTACAACAGTATCTACTGAAATTAGTCCGGGGTTCTGAAGAACAACATAACTTTTTGTATCGTCTGAATTGCTGACAAACCAGCTTACGACGGCCAATCCTGAAGCATCAACACTTACAGAATCAATAGCCGGAACTAATGGAACTTGAAGGTCTTTAAAACGATCTTTTTTAACAGCTGAAATCGATGAACAACCTGAGGAATCCTTTACTTCAATCCAATATTTAACAGTATCGTCACAAACCGACAGTGAATCAGTATAGGTCATCGGATTCGGAGCCGTCCTTGCATCTATAGAATCCAATAAAGTAAAAATTCCTGTTGGATATTCTTTATGAATGTAATAGTAAGGATTGTTTGTTGCAGGTAATGGAACGCGCATTACATTCCAACTCAGGTTTGCATAGCCATTTCCCGGGTTATTAATGTTTAAACCAATTGCGCGAATTGTATCCGAATAAATATCGGGTGAACCATTATTTGATTTAAAAATAACAAAATAATAAGCAGCACTGTTGGCAGCATTCGCTGTTGGATGGTTGTCTGTTGTATCCGTGTTAATTAGCAGACTATCAATTAAAGTATAAGGACCTGAATTAGTAGTTGAATGATATACATACCAGGATCTGAAATTAGCCGCCGGAGTGCCATTTCTATCCCAGCTAATGGTAACATCGGCGGAAGCTCCAACAGATGCACAATGCATTGTAAATGCATGAGAATAAGTGGGCAATACTGCCAAAAACAGCATTCCCAACAAAAAATACGTTCGTTCTAATCTTTGTTTTTGCAAAACATTACAAAAATACAATTTATAAGGCTGCAAGGCAATTATTTACGGCCAACGACCAGTTCATAGAAGCCGGATGGCTCAAAATATTTACAAGCCAGCTCTTTTATTTCATCGGGTTGAATCGTTCTTATTTTCTCCATATACCTCTCATAATAAGAATAATCCAAATCGTATAAATAAATAGATTTAAACCTTTCCGCCAGATGAAAGGCACCATCGACACCTTTTAAAAAACTTCCGAGCATATAATTTCTTGCCATTTCCAGTTCATCATATTCAACGGATTCCTGTGTCAATAATTCTATTTCATTATAAATTTCTTCAATAGCAGGTGCAGTAACGTCAACACCAACTTCTGTAGAAATAAAAAAGTAGCCTTCCTGCTTCATCGATACTATAGCTGAACCAATGCTATACGTATATCCTTTATCTTCCCGAATATTTGACATTAGCCTGGAACCAAAAAAGCCTCCCAAAAGAGTATTCACAACTGCCATTCCCGGATAATCAGGATGCCTTCTGTTAAAAAAAGGTTTTCCAATACGCAAGCCGGATTGAACGGCATCTTTCCGCTCTACCAAATGTTTTTTCTGTGCTGAAGAAGAAAAAACCTGATCTTGTATTGAAGGTTTATCAGAAATTGATCGTGGATTATTCCCGAAAAATTTATTTAATATTTTAATGGTTTCATCTTTTACAACTCCTGAAATTATTATTGTACAGTTCTGTGGTATGTATTTGTTTTGATGATGTCCGATCAGATTCTCACAGTTTATAGTGTCAAAATCGTCGCCCTTAACATAGTATCCGTATGAATGTTTTTCTCCGAAAATTATTTCATTAAACTTTCTTCTGGTTATTGAACTTGTTCTTTCATTATCAACGACAAGCTGTTGCTTGCTGTTTTGAACATAAACACTCACTTCTGATTCAGGAAAAACAGGGTCCTGAATAAGGTCTCTGATAAATGGCAAAGTCGCTTCCAGGTGCTTATTTAATGTGAATAAAATAACAGAAGTAAAATCAGAATTCTCTTCGGTCTCAAAAAACGATCCATAGTAATCAATATGATCCGCCAGCTGCTGCGAAGTGTATTTTGAAGTTCCTTCAGACATCAATCGATTTGTAGCAGAATTGAGTAGTGGCCGCTTAAGATCAAACGATATATTGGGAAATATAAATTCAATTTTTGCTAAATCCTGATATCCTGCATTAATTGAATAAAC
>JAYURB010000462.1:0-6462 GCA_043756425.1 Bacteroidota bacterium | reverse complement strand
AATTTACAAAACCGGAAACAGCATATAAAAATGTCATGCTTTGCTTTGAAGCTAATATTCCTGTTGTTTGCGGCACTACGGGCTGGTCAGATAAACTTGTTGTAGTGGAAGATTATTGCAGACAAAATCATCAATCACTTTTTTACGCATCTAACTTCAGCCTGGGTGTAAATTTATTTTATGAAATCAATCTGCTTCTGGCCAAACTTATGAATGCCCAGCCGCAATACGATGAAATTCTTATTCACGAAAGTCATCATAAAGGGAAACTGGATTCCCCTAGCGGTACAGCAATATCTCTTGCAGAACAAGTTTTAAGTCAGGTGAAAAGATTTAAGCAATGGGTTAATTACAAAACGGATGAAAACGTCAACTTAGATACGGAAACTGAAGGCGAGTTACCCATTTTCTCCACCCGTGAAGATGGTGTTACCGGAACCCATATTGTAAAGTATTTTTCAGATGTCGATGAAATTGAAATCATGCATAAAGCATTGAACAGAGATGGATTTGTTTCAGGAGCAATTTCCGCAGCAGAATGGATTATAGATAAAAAAGGCGTTTTCGGCATGAAGGATTTATTAAAGTTATAATGTTTATAATTAACATTAGCTTAACCCTTTCACTCTGCAAAGCCATATACATTAGCAAATTGTAAATTAACTCACACATGTCAAAATTTAGAATAAACTGGGACCTAATCAAGGATATCATTTTTGGAATATTTACGTTAGGTGTCTGGTTTTTGCTTAAACCTAAACCGGGACAGCGTAAAGGTGTTTTCCGGGAATGGGTTGATGCTATTATTTTCGCTGTAATTGCAGCTACTATCATTCGTACATTTCTAATTGAAGCATATACCATTCCTACAGGATCAATGGAAAAATCTTTGCTCGTTGGCGACTTCCTCTTTGTTAGTAAAGTAAGCTATGGTCCGCGCATTCCAATGACTCCTATTGCTTTTCCATTTGCTCATCATACAATGCCCCTGATCGGAGGTAAATCATATCTCGAGTGGATTAAAATTGGCTATCATCGTTTACCGGGCTTTGGAAAAATTAAACATGGAGATTGTGTTGTATTCAACTGGCCTGCCGAAAATGAAGGAAGGCCTATCGATAAAAAGGAAAATTACATTAAACGTTGTATTGGAATTGCAGGAGACACTATTGAACTTCGAAATCGTACCGTTTTCATCAATGGAAAAGAAATTCCTTTTCCTAAAGAATCTCAAACTTCCTATCATGTAATAACTGACGGATCAGGATTTAGCGAACAAGCTGTGCAACGACTAGGCTTGCGTGATGGTGAACCAATTTCGTCGAATGAATACAATCTCCACCTGACAAAAAAGAATGTGGAAGACCTTAGTTCATTTGGCAACGTAAAAAAGGTTGAAGCCAACAATGTCCCTGCAGGATATTATCAGGATTTTATTTTCCCTTTTGATTCTAAATATTTGTGGAATGTAGATAATTTCGGTCCGGTCTGGATTCCCAAAAAAGGGGCTACTATTAAAATTGATTCTTCCAATATTTCAATATACAGGAAAGTTATTGGTGAATACGAAGGCAACCAACTCGAAGAGAGAAATGGAAAAATATTTTTGAATAATTCTCCCATTACTGAATATACTTTTAAAATGGATTATTATTTCATGATGGGTGACAACAGACACAATTCTGCTGATTCAAGATTTTGGGGATTTGTTCCTGAGGATCACATTGTCGGAAAAGCAGTATTTATCTGGATGAGTTTTGATGGCAATGCAGATTTCCTAAACAAAGTTCGCTGGAGCAGATTATTCCATACCATAAAAGGAATGGAGTATTAATAAACTTTTTGATTTAAATTAATCAAAGAGTGCTCAGAAAATCAAGGGTATTAACACCGTCAGCATAATCCCATAAGGATGGCGATTGGGTTTTTCCCAATTCAACCGATATAGATTCCAGATTTATTTCGTTTTTAAACATGTCTTTTGTCGACGAAATACATTGAATCTGCTCTGATTTTTCTAATAATTCTTTCTTTAAAATATCTAAATCATCATACTCCTGAAAGTATAAAACAGAAACCGGAGAAGAGAATCTTTCATCCTCTGTAAGGATGAGAAAACCATTCTGTAAAAACTTAATTCTTTTTAAAAGGTAAACGGAATTATTATAGTCGAAATTGTTCATGTATTTTGAATGCGACATAACATCATTGAATTGATATACCGGCTCAAATAATTCTTTAAAATCATAGTTACGTGGAACAAAAATTTTAGAAACATTTCTGCAGCCTAGTCCGAAAAAAGTAAAAATATCCTTTCCAAGTTCACTGAGCTGCTCTTTTGTTTCTGTTCCGTTTAGTACCCCTATTCCATTCCTGTTTTTTCGAATAATGTGAGGATATTTTTCAAAATAATATTCGAAATAACGGGCAGAGTTATTATTTCCTGTAGCAATAACCGCATCCATATTTTCAAGACGGTTAACAAAAATTATTTTTTCCTTAAAAGCCGGATTAATGGAAACAAGTAAAGAAGCAAGATAAGGAAGTAAAATTGTATCCCCTGTAGCGTTTTTAGCTTTGTATGTATGTCCGCAAAGGAGTATGGTAAGCATGTCATGGAGTCCGACAAATGGAATATTTCCTGCATTTACTACACCAACTACTAAGGTTGAAACTGATTTTTTTAGGACTGGGACATACCCGCTAATCCATTTCATAACATCCTCCTTATTTAAAGCCAGGGCCCAGTTCTCCAAAGCTATTATTACGTTACTTTCTGTAAACCAAGGGTTTTCAATCTTTGCTTTTATAAGAATGTCACTTAATTCCCCATTTTTTCCTGACTTATAACTTTCCAGGGCTTCCTTTAATTTCTCCCCAAAACGAATAAGTGAGTCAATCCTGTCATCGACTGAAATATTCCCTGAATCTGTTGCTTTTATCATTTTGTAATGTACTTTTTCTAATTAATTTTGTGCGGAAACCTCAAAATTAGAAAAGGAACTGTTATGGCAATAATGATAACTGAAGAATGCATCAATTGTGGTGCATGTGAACCTGAATGTCCCAATAATGCTATTTATGAAGGAGGCGCTGAATGGCGTTTTTCTGACGGAACAAGCATTAAAGGAATGTTTAAAAGAATGGATGGATCAGAAGTTGACGCTGATACGCCTCAAACGCCTGTTTCAATGGATGTATATTACATTGTGACCGACAAATGCACTGAATGTGTTGGTTTTCATGATGAACCGCAATGTGCTTCTGTTTGTCCGGTCGATTGCTGTGTTGATGATCCCAATTTCCGTGAGTCAAAAGATGATCTTTTGGGCAAAAAAGAAAAAATGCACGCTTAAATTTATGCGTAAAAATTTATCAAACCGCAGTACGTTATCGTATTGCGGTTTTTTTATACTGTCTGAAAAAAAATGACTAAACGAATAGTATTTTTTTTAACCCTTCTAACCTTATCCATTGCTGCCAGCAGTCAGCCAATCGATTCCCTCAAAGTATTGATAAAATTAATTCAGCGCGGAGAGAATGACTCCATTCGTAAAGAAGCTAACAATAAGTTTCTTTCAGGATTTGAAAAATTGCTTCACGAGAAAGATGCTTTCACAACAAAATTCGACAGCTTAAAGAATGTTTCTGTTATTACTTCTGAAGATAATAAAATACGCTTGTATACCTGGATGATGCCGTATTATGATGGCAGCAAATACGATTACTTTGGTTTTCTTCAGGTAAAAACGCCAACAATGGATACACTTATTCAATTGATGGATTCCACTGCCTCCATAAAAAAACCGGAGTCGGAAAAACTTTTACCGGAGAGATGGATTGGCGCTATCTATTACAAGATTATTGAAGCAAAACAAAAGAAAAACACATTTTACACCTTATTAGCCTGGAAAGCAAAAGATCAAAAAGTCACGCAGAAACTAATTGAAGTATTATATATTGAAAAAGATAAAGTGAAGTTTGGTTATCCAATTATTAAATCCGGTTCCGTTTTTAAAAACAGAATGATATTTACTTTCAACGCCCAGACCAGTATGACACTTAACTTTGACAAAAACTTTAACGGTATCGTATTCGATCATATGGGGACAAATAAAAATAATTTATCACAGATCAATGGTCCCGATGGCACATACGATGGTTTGCAATTCAAAAAAGGAAAATGGTTACTAATACGCGATATTGATGTAAGAACAAAATGGCAGCCCAATGAAAATCTGCCTGAACCAAAAGAATGATTAAACAAAAACAATCCTTTTACTTTATCAAATTTATTAGCTTCACAAATTAATTCTATTACTTAATGAAATTATTTATTCCCGGTCCTACCTACGTACATCCCGATGTACTTGCCAAAATGGCAACTCCCATGATAGGCCACAGAACGCAGGAAGCATCTGCTTTACAAAAAAGTATTTCAGAAAAGCTGCGCTTGCTCATGTTCACCAAAAATAAAATAGTTCTTAGTACATCTTCCGGAACAGGACTAATGGAAGGAGCTATTCGAAGTTCAACAGCAAAAAAAGCAATTGTATTTTCAACAGGAGCTTTTGGAAAAAGATGGCATGAACTGGCAACGTTAAATGGAATTGACGCAGACCTGCATGAAGAAGAGCCCGGAAATCCTACCATGCCGGAAACAGTAAGGAAATATTTACAAACCGGAAAATTCGACACCATTACAACAACTCATTGCGAAACTTCAACAGGAATTATGAATCCTATTGAAGCTATTTCTGAAGTTATTAGTGATTATCCTTCTGTAGTTTGGATTGTTGATGCCGTTAGTTCACTGGGTGGTATAAAAATTGAAACCGATAAGCTGGGAATTGATATTTGCATTAGCGCTTCACAAAAAGCGCTTGCACTTCCTCCCGGACTTGCGCTTGCATCTGTTTCACCAAAAGCAGAAGAACGATTTAAAAAAATCGGGCACAGAGGATATTACCTTGACATGCTCAACCTTTGTGAATATATTGACAAGAAAAATTATCAATACACCTCTACCCCATCCTTATCGCACATGTTTGCGCTCGACTTTCAACTCGACAGAATACTTAAAGAAGGCATTGAAGCCCGCTTTATCAGGCATATTGAAATGGCTGAATACACAATCAATTGGGCGAATCACTTCTTTAAAGTATTTACCAAACCGGGGTTTGAATCACTTACAGTTACCTGTATTGAAAACACCAGAAAAATAAATGTTGGAGAATTAAATAAAGAACTCCGGAAAAAAGATATGATTCTTTCCAATGGCTATGGTTCATTAAAAGACAAAACGTTCCGAATAGGTCATATGGGTGATTTAACCATTGATGATGTGATGGAGCTTACAGCAGCAGTTGAAGAGATTTTAAATTTAAAATAATTTACACAAAAATACATGGCAACATTAAAACCCTTTAAAGGAATTCGTCCGCTGAAAAAAGATGCTTCAAAAATTGCATCCAAACCTTATGACGTATTGAATGAAAAAGAAGCCCGAAAGGAATGCGAAGGAAATCCGCTTTCATTTTATCATGTAATAAAACCTGAAATTGATTTCCCTGATGAATACGATCATTATGCACCGGAAATTTATAAAAAGGGATTTGCTAACTTTAGTAAAATACTGAGTGATGGAATATTCTTTCAGGACAAGGAAGAATATTATTACATCTATGCTCAAACAATGCATGGAAGAAGACAATTCGGTGTTGTAGGCTGCGCTTCTATAGATGATTATTTCAATAATGTAATTAAAAAGCATGAGTTGACGCGTCCGGATAAAGAGGAAGACAGAAAAAATCATATTCGATACAGCAATTTAAATTATGAACCGGTTTTCTTTGCTTATCGCGCCAATACAGAATTGGATGCAATCGTTGCAGCCATTGCATCTGATGAACCTGAATATGATTTTACAACAGACGATGGAATCGGACATACCTTCTGGATAAGTAAAAATGCTGAAGTGAATTCGAGAATTACTGAATTATTCAGAAGAATGCCTGCTACCTACGTTGCCGACGGTCACCATCGAACCGCTGCAGCAGCACTGGTAGGATTGGAACTCAGAAAGAAAAATCCATCCCATACAGGCAAAGAAGAATACAATTATTTCCTTGCTGTTCATTTTCCCGATAATCAACTTGCCATTATGGATTATAACAGAGTTGTAAAAGACCTGAATGGATTATCTACGGAAGAATTTATTGGTCGCATTAAGGAAAATTTTACAGTTGAATCATTCGGAAAAGATATTTTCAGGCCGGATGCTTTGCATGTATTCGGCATGTACATTGACGGCAACTGGTATAAACTTACATCAAAAAAAGGAACATTCAACGACAATGATCCTATTGGTGTTTTAGATGTTACTATTTTATCGGAACGGATTTTGAATCCTATTTTTAATATTGTGGATTTAAGAACCGATAAGCGAATTGATTTTGTGGG
>JAYURB010000461.1:0-6468 GCA_043756425.1 Bacteroidota bacterium | reverse complement strand
AAGCCCCCGCCAGTCGATAAGAGCATCAAACACTATTGGATCAACTAAAGTTCCAATAGCAAGAATTCTTCCATCGATTTTAAATTGATAGTGCCCCTGGAATTCAACCGTAACCCCTGGATCAATTAACAATAGAGAATCGGCGGGAATAGTAATATTTCCCAATATCATGTACGGGGAATTTGCCAAAATCCAATGCCCGGATACATTGCCACCGGGAATATTCGTTGAAAATGTATTATTACTACAAAAAAGAATTAAGAAAAAAATTAAATAATGGAATTTTGATTTCATATATACAAATATAATATTTATATCTAACATCATAAAGTACAACTAGAATTACTTAAACCGGACAGATAAATTTCTCATGAAGCTTCCTTTCTCCTCACAGCTGTGACGGACTTATTACCTCAAATTTGCATCCCTTCGTTTCACAAGTATAGCAAAACCATCGACGCTTCGACGGTCCTAGATAGCTATCGGGATCGTCCGTTGTTTTGTCCAAAGGACTCCTTCGGAGAGCTGTGTGATATTTATCCACTTTTCAAGGCTCATGCTTCCAATTAAATCTTTTGGATGAATTTTACTTGACCGAATAAATGAACATTACCCGTTTAAAACTGTATGCATAAACCCTTTATTTTTTATAATTGAATTAACGTTTTTATTTCTGCTCCTTGTTTTGGTTTTAAAGTTAATCCTAAGACTTTTCTAAAGGTTATTTAAAAAAACCTGTGAACTATGCAAGTTATTTCAGTAATCCTGTAACATTAAAGGGTTAATTCTTTTCAATTTTGCCTTCTCTTATAGTATTGAAATGTATGTGAAGCGAAATAGGATTAATATGAAAGTCCAACGTCGTGTATAGCTATTCGAGGATAAGATTGTCAATTAAAAGAAAAACCCAATTAAATTATAAATATTATGAAAAATTTTTACTCTTATCAACTCAGAATTCATCTGTTATGTATAATGTTCTTTTTAGGAAGTTCATTGTATGCAAGACCGCCAGGTAGTTCAACTTCGAATATTAGCGGAATTAATTTATGTCCGGAAGCCAATGCGGGCGGTCCTTACGTGGGGTCATGTTCCATTCAATTGCATGGTTCAATAAATGCGAATGGTACTCCAAACGTATCAGGTTTATGGGTATCAACAACCGGAGGAACATTTGCCAATCCGAATAACTTAAATACAGCATACATTCCTTCAACAGTTGATATAGCAAACGGATCGGTGACGTTAGCGCTTAATGCATTTGGCTCAGGAATTCCTACAAGTTGTTTCCCTGTCCCAGGTACCGGTTACGTAACAATTAATCTTGCATCAATTATTGACGATAACAACCCTTGTACAGTTGATGCTTGTAATTCAGTAAATGGTGCAATTACACATATCATAGCCAATGGACCCTTGCCGGGATCAGCAGGATTGATTTCTGGTCCGGGTACGGTTTCAGGCACTCTTCCCGGTACAGTTACAATTTCGGTTTGTTCTCCAGGAACGTATCACTATTGTGTACCGGTGATAACTGGTGCAACAACTTACTATTGGTGGATTAATCACACGACGAATCCTTCATTGACATTTCCCGGTGGACAAACAACTATTACTACAACCAATAATTGTGTTGATATTATAATTCCTGCCGGTTACAACTCAAGTCAGGAACTTGAGGTAAGAGGTGTAAATTGCAATGGTAATGGCCACCATAGTGAGGTGGATATTAAATTAATTTCGCCAAATGATAATAATCCTTGTACAAACGACGCTTGTAATACCGGAACAGGAATTGCAACTCATTCACCTGTTACGAATGGTACAGCGGGATTAACAGATGGAGACAATTGTACTATCGATGTTTGCCAAAGTGGCCAAACAGTTCATCTGGGGAATCCAACAAATGATAATAATCCCTGCACATTAGATGCATGTAATTCCGGAATTTCAACTCACATCTCTGTGGCCAATGGTTCACCCGGTGCGAGCGATTATAATGCCTGTACAAGTGATCTATGTCAAAGCGGTCAGACAATCCACAACCTGATTCCGATTGATGATGGAAATTCATGTACAACGGATGGATGTAATACTCAAACCGGTGTTTATCATACACTGGCGGGAGGCGGAAACCTTCCTTCAACCCCGGGTATTATTTCAGGTCCAGGGACACTTTCCGGATCATCCACATTGACGGTATGTTCTCCGGGCACCTATCAATTTTGTATACCGATTGTAAACGGTGCGACAAGTTACAATTGGACAATTGATCACACAACAAATCCTTCGATGACATTTTCTAACGGACTTACAAGTATCACCACGACTTACGTTTGTGTCGATGTTATTATTCCGGTTGGTTATAATTCAAGTCAGGAACTAGAAGTAGAAGCAGTTAATTGCAATGGAATCGGAAACCAAAGTGAAATTGATATCAAGCTTCAATCACCAAACGACAATAATCCTTGTACAACTGATGCCTGCAATAGTGGGTTAATAAGTCATACGCCATTGACAAATATAGCCGGTGGTGCCAGTGATAATAACTTATGTACATTGGATAATTGTTCTAGTGGGATAACGATTCATTCTTTAATTTCAAATGATGATGGGAATCCATGTACTACAGACGCTTGTAACCCGCTTACCGGCGTGACTCACGTTGCATTGACAATGGCTCAATTAAGTGATGGCAACTTATGTACAACGGATGCTTGTAATTCTTTAACAGGTATTTCTCATACGGCCTTAACTAATGTGCAATTGGACGATGGTAATACATGCACTACCGATGCGTGTATCACTTCAACCGGCCCGACACATATAGCTTTAACAACAGCACAATTAAGTGATGGCAATGCATGTACAACAGATGCTTGTAATTCAGTAATCGGCCCGATGCATGTAGCTTTAACAACAACTCAATTGGATGACGGCAATGTTTGTACAACAGATGCTTGTAATACAATAACGGGCCCATCACATGTAGCTTTAACAACAGCACAATTGGATGATGGCAATGCGTGCACGATGGATGCTTGTAATACAATAACCGGTCCGACGCACATAGCTTTATCAACAACACAATTAAGTGACGGTAATGCTTGTACAACAGATGCATGTAATTCAGTAACCGGCCCGACGCATGTTGCTTTAACAACAGCTCAATTAAGTGATGCCAATGAATGCACAACCGATGCGTGTAACACTACAACCGGCCCGACACATATAGCTTTAACAACAGCACAATTAAGTGATGGCAATGTATGTACAACAGATGCTTGTAATTCAGTAACCGGCCCGACGCATATAGCTTTAACAACAACTCAATTGGATGACGGCAATACATGTACAACAGATGCTTGTAATTCAATAACGGGTCCGACACATGTGGCTTTAACAACAGCACAATTGGATGATGGCAATACGTGTACAACGGATGCTTGTAATTCAATAACCGGACCTACACACATACTTCTTACAACTGTACAATTGTCAGATGGAAACGTCTGCACTACCGATGGCTGTGATTCATTCAGCGGAGTGTTCCATACTTCATTAACAAGTTCAGGAAATGGAGCAAATGACAACAATGGTTGTACAACAGATGATTGTTTATCCGGTCAAACGGTGCATACACCAATTTCTGTTGATGACAACAATCCTTGCACTGTTGATGCTTGCAATTCAAACAATGGCAATATAACACATACAAATGGCGGCGGACCTCTTCCTGCTACTGCCGGACTTATTACAGGCCCCGGAACTACGACAGGCACCTTACCCGGAACTGTTACAATTACAGTTTGTTCTCCCGGGACTTATCAGTTTTGCGTGCCAATAATTTCCGGTGCGACAAGTTATTCATGGTGGATTTCGCATACAACCACCCCTTCCTTATCATTTTCAAATTTATCAGTTGTAACTACATATACTTCAACTACTAATTGTGTAGATGTATATATTCCCCCAGGATATAACTCCAGTCAGGAATTTGAAGTGAGGGGTATTAATTGCTATGGACAAGGTCACCATAGTGAAGCAGATATCAAACTGGTTTTATCAGATGATAATAATCCTTGCACTACTGACGAATGCGATTCCGGAACAGGAATTGGCACACATATTCCATTGACAAATAATGGAGGAGGATTCAACGATAACAATCTCTGCACAGATGATAATTGCTTGAGTGGTCAAACCGTTCATGTACTTATCGGAAGCGGAAACCCACCTGCAACAGCCGGCCAGATTTCTGGTCCGGGAACAACGACAGGAACACTACCGGGCACAGTTACTATAACAGTGTGTTCTCCCGGAACGTATCAATTCTGTGTTCCTGCAGTAAGTAATGCAACGAGTTACAATTGGATCGTTGACCACAGTAAGAATCCTTCCTTGCTATTTTCAAATGGACTAACAAGTATTACGACAACATACAATTGTGTCGATGTAACAATTCCGGCCGGATATAATTCACGTCAGGGAATCGAAGTCAGAGCTGTCAACTGTTATGGCATAGGACATTATAGTGAGATTGACATCAAACTCCAATCTAGTGACGATAATAATCCTTGTACAACAGATGCATGCAACTCAGCAGGTGTAGTCTCCCATGTAGTTGTTTTAGACGGCTCTCCCGGTGCAAGTGATAATAACGGTTGTACAAGCGATGTTTGTCAGAGTGGACAAACTATTCATAATGTAATTGATATTAATGACGGTGATAATTGCACAATTGACGTTTGCAATCCTGTTAATGGTTCCATAACGCATACCGATATAGGTTTATCGCAGCCTGCAAGTCCGGGTTTGATTTCCGGTCCGGGGTCGATTATTGGTTCACTTCCGGGGAAAGTTACAGTGACGGTTTGTTCTCCGGGAACATATCAATTCTGTGTAGCAACAGTACCGGGTGCAGCAAGTTATAATTGGGAAATTGATCATACAACAAATCCTTCCCTTTCATTTTCCAATTCATCTATAGTTACAAGCATTACTACAACCTACAATTGTATTGATATTACTATTCCTGCCGGTTATAACTCCAGTCAGGAACTTGAAGTCAGGGCTGTTAGTTGTAATAACGTAATCGGTCATCAAAGTGAAATTGATGTTAAGCTCGTCAATATTCTTGCCACTCCGGGAAATATCAATGGATCTTCTTCTGTTTGTTTAAGTCAAACGAGAATATACAATATCAACAGTGTTCCGGGTGCAATATCTTATGTATGGTCTGTAACAAATAATGCGCAAATCATTTCAGGACAAGGAACAACCGGCATCCAGGTTAATTTTTTAACCGCAACTTCCAGTTCCGTTGTTGTAAGTGTTTATGCAACCACAACAACTACTTGTTCCAATTCACTAATCCAAACTAAGAATATAAATGTGAATTCGAATTATAAAACTTCAGACGGTTTAGCCGAAAGATCACAAGATGTCAGCATGAACGAGATTTCGGTCTTTCCGAATCCGACATCAGGGAAAGCAATGTTGACAATTGCTTCATTGGTTGATTGCAAGTATAATGTAAAAGTGCAGGATATTTTAGGCAAAGTAATTGTCGATGAAGATCTCACCATACATGAAGGTCTAAACACTAAAGAATTAAATCTTGAAAATTTAGTAAGCGGTGTTTACATTATCTCACTTCGATCCACAAGTTCACAAATTAAAACTTTGCGAATAGTTGTCGAATAGATTTTTAACATTTATTTTAGAAACCCCTTCTGGTACAAAAGGGGTTTTTTTGTTTTTACTTATTTTGCCAGGCTTCTACGGACTTGTTAACCCCGCACTGTTTCATTCTACCGCATTGCAGAATTTAATTCCTGCAACTTTTATTGCGAATTTTCAATCCGCGAATCAAATATTACCAAACCTGGTTTTGAAGGAATTTAAAGTTGAATTTAGAATTTTCATTGTTGCAAATTTTAAAAATGTGATTAGGTATGTTTATATTCCAAAAACAACTTGATAAAAAGTAAGTTTCAGATGCTAGAACAAATTTTACAAACTATTAAAATTAACGGTAAAATTTTAAAGATTATTTAATTAAATAACTCCATGGCAACATCACATATTCAATCCAGTTATTAATTTTACATCTTTTAAAAACACTGTATCTTTCTTCAGTTGATTAATGACAATTCCTCACATCACAGTTAACCCTTTATATGAACAGTAAAATTTTACCAGATAACCAATTGATCAAACAGCACAACGATGGTGAGATATTCCTTCTTGAACATAACTCAAAGACCGATGACCGGTTCCTGATTAGCCTCGAAACCACTAAACATTTATATAAGAATGAGAAAGGCAACACATACTTTCTCTGCGAATTTACCTCTGATGATGATTCCGACTTTGGTATCATCGGAGATGGAATCGAAGAGTTGGAAGAAAATGAAACATTCCAGCATAAGGTCTTTCTCCCGGATTGTATAATTGATTTGAATG
>JAYURB010000460.1:0-6471 GCA_043756425.1 Bacteroidota bacterium | reverse complement strand
TCCCAACCGTTTTCTTCTTTTGAAACTTTATCAATTGATCTGTAGCGGGTAAAATACACATCACCGTTTGGATGATTGTAGGATATGGCAAGTTTTATTTTATCGATTGCCTCGTTTTCTTTGACCCTAATAAATCCAAAAGCAGTCATTGCAATTGATCCGGCGGATATTTCCTTTTTTTTCCTATTGATAAATAAAGTAATACTATATTCTATTGTATCACCAATTACAGTTACCCTAATACCTGAATGGGCCTTATCAGAAACATTGACCAGCGATCCTTGATCCCAGTTATTTTGCGGTGTCTCAAAATCGTTCCGGAAAGTCAATGCAAGGGTTCCTTCTATTTCTTCAGGTTCCGGATTATCCCACACATAGCCAAACCACTCCTTCTCCGTTTTAAGAAATACTTTCCAGTATTTAAATTTACTCATCTTATCCCAATGAAGAATAAAAGTTCTGTATTGATAGGCTTGCACCTGATTAACGTAGAGGGCAAAAATTGCAAGAAGAATTAATGAAAATCGAAGTATGGGTTTTCTTAGCATTTGGAATGAAAATAAAAATAAAATAGCGAACAAAGAGAAAAAATCAATCATAGGACGAAATCCGAAACTTGCACCGTAGAACCATTGATGCCAGCTACTCATTATATAAACCAAAATACTTAGAAAAAGAAAAAGTGATATGGAGGCAAATTTATTTGTTTTAAAAAGGTGCTTAAATCCTATAAGACTCAGAAAACAAAGCGGAGTAAAGATGAACAAACCTTTTCGGTAACTGAAAAGTACATTGATTATGTTAGGCCTGTCAAAATAAAATCGCTCATAAGTGTATGAATATACAATAAAGTGACCTGTCTGCTTATGCCAGATGAGGAATTGAAGAGATACAATTAAAAATGCAATAAAAGCAGCAGTCAATGTATATACATAGTGTTTAATTAAAAACATAAAACCACTCTTTAATTTTTCTAAGTTTCCTGCTAAAAATGGTAATGCTAAAAGAATCATTATGTTAAAGGGTCTAATAATGATTATCAGGCCCAAAGCGATAAATGCCGGAATTATGTATGACGATTTTTGATTTTCAAAAATTGATTTGGAAAAGAAAAGAAACGCTGCAATGGCCGCAAAGCTGTAAGCATGCGACATAGTAGGTTCAACAACTGTATAATAATACAAGTTGGTCCCAAAAGCAATTAACAGGCAAATAAAAGTTGATTGAATAACTGTGGCATTATATAATCTGAGTAGTTTATTGCAAAAGAAAAGGCCGAAGAAAACATAAAACAATGCCGACAGTCCCATGAAATACTGGTAGAACAATGAATAACCGTCGGCAGGTTGATGTAAAAGCAAAGACAGCCAGTGAGCGGTCATAAAAAAGGGATACATCAAAACTGCCGTGCCAAAAAAATATTTATCGACAGGTTTGCCATCTATCATTTGCATATACTCCGGCAAACCTTTACCATTATAGTGTTTAAAAACTTTTTCTTTAAGGAATTCTTGTGAATAATCTCCATATATAAAAATGGAAGGCAGAAATGAATAGTATCCAAAACCGTCACTTCTGATTATTTCGCTTTTCTTATTGTTGAAAAAACCGTTGATCCTAAAAAAACAAAAAGTCAGATATAAAATAATAAAAAAAACTCCGCCAATTTGAAGAATTTTCTTTAGTGCTGTCATTTATCCCAGAGATTATATTTTAGTATGCACCAGATAGCTCTAAATCCATCTTTCCATCCAATTTTTTTTCCTTCTTCATATGTTCTGCCATAATAAGAAATGCCAACTTCATAAATACGTGCATTTTTTACCCGTGATATCTTTGCCGTAACCTCCGGTTCAAAGCCAAATCGCTTCTCCTTTAGTTTTATTTTTTGGATTATGTCTGTTTTGAAAAGCTTATAACATGTTTCCATGTCCGTAAGATTAAGATTAGTAAAAGCATTTGAAAAAGTTGTCAGAAATTTATTTCCAAGTGAATGCCAGAAAAAAAGAATACGGTGAGGGTTGCCTCCCATAAAGCGAGAACCAAATACTATGTCCGCAAAACCATCCAGAACAGGTTGAATAAGTAAATTGTATTCATTGGGGTCGTATTCAAGATCGGCATCCTGGATAATAAGGAAATCGCCTGTAGCTTTCGTAATACCCGTATGAATAGCGGCACCTTTACCCTTATTTACTTCATGATTGATAAGTTGGTATTCTGTTTCATGATGTTCGTTGAAATACTTTTCAATTGTTAAACGGGTATTATCTTTTGAGCAATCGTTGACAATAATTATTTCTTTTTTAATTCCGCTTTTCAATTGAGTTTGTCTAACCTTATCGAGGATAAGATGAACCGTTCTTTCTTCATTATAACAAGGGATTATTATTGAAAGTTTATTAAAGATCATTGACTTCGTTTCTAGCATAGTTTGAAATTAATTTGACTTTCCCTTAGCTTTGTTTATTAATAATTCAACAAATTCCATTGAAACAATTATTGCGCAAAAAGGAATTAGCCATACTATTCTGCTTTGAAGCCTGTCTAATACATTGGCCAAAGCGCCTGAGACAAAAGCGTTGAACAGCACGGATAGAATGCAAATAAAACAAAACATTCTTAAAACTTCATTAGACGAGCTCTTCACTTTTCTTCCTAAAAATAGAATAATTAGCAAAGAGCCTATTATGACAGTTACGAATATTCTCTTATTGGTTTCTACGAAGTTTATTCCTGAAGTATTCTGCAATGAAGTTACGAATGTATTAAAATCTTTTTTGAAATGGGAATTGATTACGCCCCACGGTGGAGAATTTTCCCCATATCTATAAATCCCGTCACCAACATCAAAATGTACAAGTTGACGAAAGGTTGAGGTAATGCATTCGCGCAGGTTCCAGAAAAAATATTTTGGACTTAGCAAAATGGCCTTCAATATAGTTTTATATTCCTTTTCCCCGTCTATCCAACCACCGGTGCGCCATAAAATGCTGTTTTCTGCCCAAATAAAACCAATTGCTGAAGCTGGAATTTGACCCTGATAAAAACATAATTTCCATGATGAATCAGACAGCAGAGAGAATTTTTGATTATCCGTAGCCGAATATTTATTTAATTGAATAGTCGCTCCATTATTGCCAGCTGCATCCTTTATTTCAAATGCTTCATCCGATCCGGGCTGCTTAATTGAATAAAAATGATCCTTTGTTTCAACAAGCTGAAACAACTGGCTTGATTTATTGGAATCAGCTTCTTGAATTATCTGTTTCAAGGGATCATTTGAAACAGTCAATGCTTTACCACTGTGGAAAGCGATAAATTTATAACGGTCATCTTTAACGTGAACTATATTGAATTTTTGGTTCGGACCGTCAACAAAAAGCCATTGTTGTAAGCGAGCTCCATCAGAATTATTAATTCCATCAATATCAAAAACCTTTTTACTTCTTTTTGAAATGATAGTATATTTTTGGGAATCGTTTATCTTTTGAGGTTCCTGACAATTGCAATTGTAATTCAGGTAATCTTCTAAAATTCCGCTTTCAGCAAATCTGGCCATAAGAAAAACATGGGGAGATCCTGTCAACCGATATTTGCCATCAATCAAATAATTTACAAACGCAGAAAAAAACCAACAACTAATAACAATCAAAAATACAGAAGCCCATCGTTTAATGGTTATTAAAGTGTTTCCAAAATATTTTCTAAAAATTACAGGCAATCCAATAGTAGCAATCAACAAGGTAATTACCAAAAGATGAGAATTATGCGTCATTGCAGAAAACACCATCAATAAAATTGTGAATATTTTCTCTATGCGGTTTTGGTTGGGAGCCAATAGTAATAGTGCTATACAAAGAATTGCGAAAGGAGAAAAAACATCGGCCATTATCTGACTGCAAAACCATGGTAAAGAGGTTAATGCAGCCATTAAAATGAAAATCATTAAACGAGAAAGCCTGTCAAAATATTTCGGAATGAAATGTTTGATTATCTGACTTAGTAACCATGAAGCAATAAGTCCCTGAACAAAAATCGGGAACCACATTGATTCTTTTAAGCTGAAATGTCGTATAAAAATTCCATACAATACAGGTCTGTCAATTGGAATACTCGGCCCAAAACCACTGTGCATATAGGTTCCTGAATCAGAAGTAAACAGAGGAAACCCATTTAAGAATGCGGGAAAAATAAAAATAAATGAAGAAGTTATTAGAAAAATTGTTTCTTTTAAACTTTTTAATTTCCGATTTGCCAAATTCGATTTCATTAAACTATTTATTTATTTTTGATAAAAAAGATTTTTTCAAGCTATCCGGGATTGAAAAGAAATTTACTTTAAAGTCATCTAATAGCACATTGACCCTTTTAATATTACAGAAATACACTTTAAAATTATCGCTTCCGGAATGTGCATCGGGTAACAATGTAATTATTTCATGTGTATTCCATTGATTAATATCTGAAGAGCCAAAATAATATTGATTCCATTCGTAAGTTTTACCATCGCCTGAATCGGCCTGGAAAACTATGGAACCTTCATATGGTTTTTTTGATTTCACTTTAAGGCTTACTTTCATATAAATGCTCTCTATTTTAGAATTCCACTTTCCCAAACTAGGAGAGAAAAATAAATTGCTTCCAAAGACTGTAGATGAGTCAACGTTTTCAACGACAGGAGTGGAAGAACTTGAGTCAATTGTTGTTTTTGCCCGGGTCCAATTTGTTAGGGGACTTTCATAATTATTTTCAAACGAAGCATACACATGCCCAACCTTCGCAAAATCTATCTGATCTTTTTTTACATTATAAACTGATAAAATAATGCCGGAATCTCTTATTACATGATACGCGCCGGGACAATCTTTACATAATTTTCGAATAGACCTATAACAAGTTAAATAATAGTCTGCTATTACTATAGAATAAACACTTGCTATTCTATACCTCTGATCTGCCTGAACAAACTGGAGATTGTTAATTAAAGGATCATATTCAGAAGAATAAATTTTAATATTTTTCGAAGTATCTGTTTCAAGAATATGACTGATTCCTTCTTTATAACTCAAACCCCAATAATCCATTTCAAAATTTTCTCTTGCCTCGGCCAAAGATTTTCCTGCGAAGTAATTGAAGTATAGATTTTGGTAGGGGTGAAGTTTAAACATTACAAATGCAATATAAATACAGTAGAGTACTATTCCTGAAAAAAGTACTCGTTTTATTTTTTCTGATTTTTCGGAAACAAAAAGAAAGTGAAAGCCTGACAAAGCAATAATTATAAAAGAAGGATAGATGTAATAAAGATGACGCCAACCGTCGTAAAGAACTGAATGTAGGGTAATTACACTAAATACAGGAACAAAAAACACATATACGTTTAAAAGATCTATTACGGAAAATACACGCTTTGAATATAACTTCTGAACAAATGAAACCAAGCCTGCCAGAAATAGAAGGGTGTAAAGAAGAGGGGTAGTAACCAAGAGCCAGACTGGGATATAATGCCAGGGCAAACCTGAAGCGTCAATTAATTTACCGCAATATAATAGGGTCCCACCCCAGGGATATTTACTTGATTCCCTGAATGCGTTGATAAAATTTTCGACAGGATTGCGCCATAGTATCGGCCAAAACAAAATGACAAAAACTATCAGAACAATTAGGAATAAAACAGATACTTTTATCAGCTTTTCCCTTCTCTCTTTTATTCGTATAATTTCCCAAATCAAAAAAAAGAATGTAAAAACCGGAATTATTATTCCCATAATACGAATGTCGATTGCTATTGCTGAAACAAATGCATGTAACAATGCTGTCGAGAAGTTTTTTTTATCAAGGAAGCGTACGGTCGTATACAGACTTATACACATTATGGATAAAAAGGCAAGGTCTTTTACATTATAAAATGATTCAGCGAAAACTCTAGGACTTAATATCAACATAGCCGCACCCAGTGTGGCAATATTGTTCGATTTAAATATTCGCAAGCATAATTTATAAAAAAATATTATGCTGAATGCAAACAAAAGAAACGTCACTAGATGTCGCATCAGAAATATATCCCTGATATCTTTAATTTCAAAAAGTTTTTCGATTTGAAAAAGCAACAGTTCAAACGCTGGACCATGGTATTTCGCTATGTTATCCTTAAGTGAATTATAATCACCATCCAGAATAAATTTATAATTGGGAATTGCCATATCGTTACGACATGCAGGTTCATCCCAAGATATTCCATAATCGCTATAAATAGAAAATCCCACAATTAATAAAATAATGAAAAGAATAATAAAAGAAAAATGTTGCCTTAGATTTTTAGAAATATTCATAAATATTGTTAATTATTTATTTAGATACTTTTAAAATATGTCAAAGTATGTGACGAAAAGTAAGGAAAACAAAGTTATTAATATAAATTTCTTAAAGTTTCATTTCTTTTATTTCTCCTTCTATTATCAGTTTGCC
>JAYURB010000459.1:0-2792 GCA_043756425.1 Bacteroidota bacterium | reverse complement strand
TTTCACCAATATCTTTATTGCCTTTCAGTTTAGCAATATCGCGAAAGCCACCGCCTTTGGGAATAACGATAACAGCATTGGGATCGTCGGCATATTTATCGGAAACATATTTAACGAATAACAAGACAAGTACATAATCCTTGTACATGCTGGCATCCATGCCACCACGTAAAGCATCGCAGGAAGCCCAAAGGGAACTATATAATTCGGATTTTTTGATTGCCATGGGTTGTCAGTTATTATTGGATTTATATTTACAAAATAGATTTAAAAATTACTTTCCATACCTCTAATTTTTGTCCTTCTGTTTGATCATCTCCATCGCCAAATTATATTCTTCCTCAAAAGGCAATTGAAGCTGCGGAACCATTTCAGGATTAGACATCATCCAGCTAACATAATAATAGGCGAGAATATGGTAACCAGAAAACACTTTTCCTGAAATGGAACTAATCCTATAATCCATTTTATCAGGCCGATAACCATGAATACCCTGCATAGCAATTTCGACAGCTATAGTTTTTATTTTGTCCTTCGTCATTCCTTCAAAATATTTCAGTGCTTCAACCATAAATAAAACAACTGCCATATTTGTTCCAATATTTTTTTGAGACTGGCGAAACTGTTCCATATCTTGATCTTTAGCAGGATCTGGAGTTTCAAATCCAAAGGGATCGTTCTCAATAGCACTCAATATATTGCCGGCATCGGTCCGTTTTGTTCTAAATTCTTTTTCATCGACCAGCTCGAAATTCTTTTCCAGTTTCAGATCCTGCGCCCAATGCAAGACAAGCTCATATTCCTCGCCAGGCTGCCGGTCATTCTTATATTCTAAAAATTCATCATAGAATTTTTGTGCAAGCTTCTGTTCAAGCGGTGAAGGATCAAAATCCTTTATCATATCGATGCCATAAAGTTCTTTGAACTGAATCGCATTGACAAGATTATAAATTTTGCTGAACGACAAAACATCCTTTGGGGCAAGTTCGAGTACATCTTTATTGGTTACGGCCTTGACACCTTCAAGCACCATAGAATAAAGAGAGAAGAATTGATAGGGACGCAGCAATGGGAAAGTTTTATAAAGGAAATCTTCAATAAAAAGATCTATGGGAGCATTATAAACCTGTCGATTTAACCCTTCAAAAAGTCCTTCAATAAATTTCTTTGCGGATTCTTCAGAGATTCCATTCTTTATTAAAATTTTAATATTCGATTCCAGCTTCTTTACAAACGCTCTCTTGTGCTCCTGAGTCGAAATGAACAACTGATTGATGTTCTCCTTTCTCGCTTCTATCACAAGATCCAAATGAACAAGCTCGTGCATGACTAGGTGTTCCTTCGCAGGATGTTCAGGTTTAAACTTAATGATGTGTTTACTTCTATCATAGTTCTCGGCAAACTCGATCTTAGCAGTTGTTGGAATGGATGAGTCTTCAATCAAATCAATTTCAATCCCTCCTTCAAACTCCAGCTTATGCCTGTATTCGCTTAGGATTTTCTTAGCACCATCTGAATCGATAATCTTTTTTGCAGCATCAAAAACCTGGCGAATCGAATTCTGATAAAGTTGATCCTTAGACGGGTTGCATTTTATTGATTGAATAGTCCATTCAAAAGCAGCTTGCAAATTATTTTCTTTCTCCTCGATCAAACCCAAAGCATAGAGGGTGTTTGGATATTTTTCATTTACTGACAGGCCCTTCTTGAATAATTCCTTCGCCTGTTTTAAATTACCTTTTTCCATTAGAATGACTCCAATGTTATTAATGGTAATATAATCGTTCGGATTTACCACTAAGGCCTGATTGAAATACTTCATCGCCGTTGTTGTATCCTTCTTATCCTTCATGAAAATATTCCCCATCATGAGTAATGCGTATCCGTTTCGTGAATCCCAACGTAAGGCGTCAATCAATGAATTAATGGATTCCTCCTGCTCACCTTCATCAGAATGAACCTGTCCCATAATCCGATGGTACTCTGAATTGGTAGGATTTTTCAAGATCAGATTCTTCAAAATGGGCTTTGCATCCTTGTATTTTCCTTTTTCACAGAGACCGACAACCTTTTTGAAATCTTCCTGCTGACTTAATATTGATGATGTGTCGATTTCAACAAGAATAGTATCGTCCTGGATAGAAACTTTTGGTTTAAAAGGGCCGAAGAAATAGAAGGACTCGATTTCTTCCTTAAGAATATCGAGGCTATTCCCGGCAGTTCTGGCTTTCGGAAACAGTTCATATAGAAAATCGTCCAATTTGTGTACAATAACCATCAATTAAAATCCTGCTTTTAAGTCTGACAAAATATGTAAAATATACTGAATTAACCGTATTTTGATAGGATTTTAAAAGAAAATAAGCGTTTTTTAATGTAATCCGTCTGGTCGCTTTGGACGAGTTTAAAATTTAGGGGCTGGAATTGATGCTCCAAACGAAAAAGGACTGACCAGGAATCACCCGATCAGTCCAGGAAGCAATAAAACTATGGCATTAGCTTTACTCAACTCATCTTATCTCAAATCCAAGCTTGCGAGCAGCTGACAGGAAGGGTTTGATGTTTTCGGCAGTCCATTGGTTGCAGACAGCAATTTTCTTATCCTTCAGCTTTATCAGCATTTCATCCTTCATAAAGAACCTGTCTCTTCCGCCGCTGGTGAATTGTTTTGCCTTGGATATTTCCTGAAAAACTCCGAAGCGTTGGATCAGTTCATCAGGAAAATTCTCTTTTAGGGTAGTGATACCAATATTTTTTTTCTTTGCGACGAAAGCTGAAACTACTGCATGCAC
>JAYURB010000458.1:0-2793 GCA_043756425.1 Bacteroidota bacterium | reverse complement strand
GATACTTGAACAATTGCCGTATCAAGACTAATAACTCCTTTTCGAAACAGATTTGGTATTTCACTCAGAAAAACAGGAACATATTGAACATTGGCATGATCAACGTAAGGACGAATATTTTCTCCAATAAAAAAGCTGCTAACATGAAATGACTTGCTGTATTGGGGTTGAGCATAGGTTGCTTCGCCCTCTGTATGAATGTGGACTATTTCTACGTTTTCTAATTCTTCGTGTCTGGCAGTAAGTGCATTTACAATTCTCTGTGGCGTAGCAGCACCACCATGAATAAATATGCGCTCACCGCCGGAAATAATTTTAACAGCTTCATCAGCTGTACTAAAGGGTATCATTGGCGGTTTATTCTACAACAATCAGGAAGAATGAAAAGAAAGAAGGGGGACTTTTGAGTGATAACTCATTTTTTTTGTCAGACTGGGCGAGAAAAGTTTTGAAAACATATTTCTTCTCCTCATTGACATTGCCAATAAATCAGCATCCTGCTCATCAATTATGGTTTCAAGATTTTCTTCCGTATCCAATCCTACAACAAGCTGAAACGATAATTTTTCATAATGAATTTTTTTCATCGTTTCTTCCTTATATTTTGAGAATTTATCTCTTTCCAAAGTGTCAGTTCCTGTAATGGAAGAAATGTGAACAATAATAATTTCAGACATAAAAGGCATGGCTAGTTCAGTCAGCAATTTTATTGCTGTTAGATCATTATCATTATAATCCGTGGCAAAAACAATTTTATTCATACCTCTGAACTCAGCATTACCGGGAACGGCAATTACCGGACAAGAACATCTTTCAATAACAGCAGAAGCATTGCTTCCCAACAATACTTTTTCAAGTCCCGTTGCTCCTTTTGTGCCCATGATTACCATGTCAACTTTTTTCTCCTTTGCCAATGAAACAATTTCATCACTGGCAAGTCCGACGCTTACAGATGACTCAAAAGAAACACCTTTACTTTCCAGCTTATTCTTTTTGATAAAATCACTCATATTTTGAGTAGCTTCTGCAAAAACCTGCTCTTCCGTAAGTCCTTCAAAGGGAATCTGCATGGAGAAAGTCGGGAGGTGACAAGAATTGTGCAATAGAATTTTTGCACTAAATTTTTCAGCCAGTCCAATAGCCCAATTAAGAGCGTTTTCTGAACATTCTGAAAAATCTGTCGGGAAAAGTATTGTTTTCATTTTTTATTATTTGGGTCAAGGTTATTGTTTCTGACAAAGGTATAGAATGATTTGGGTTAAGGAAATAAATGATTGATATCATAAATTCGCAAATTGATAGCGTATAAAGAACTGACCGGCAAATTGCTCAATTATGATTGGTTTAAAAAATCCGAAAGCCTTAGTGTTTAAAAAAATAAAGTGTTATATTTAATAACTGTCAAAAAGCATGCATACAATTTAATAATAGAAATAAAATGAAAGCTCGGCATCCTAAATGATGTACTTCTTTTTTATTTACTACCTAAATATTGCGATTTTAGCATTTGAATGATAATTTCCATTAACAAAAAAAGAAAAGATATAAATTCCCTGATTTAATTTTGAAACATCAACAACATTTAACTTTGGCCGGATTTCCAGGACAATCTTACCAGTAAAATCATTTCCTTTTACTAAAATATTTTCTGCATTGGAATTGGTAAGCTCATCAGCAGTAAAATAAATTTTATCGCCTGCCGGGTTCGGATAAACAACAATTGAATTTTTCACAAGCTGCTGCACTCCATTCGGTAAGCCCAAGGTATCACAAACCGAACCGCCAAGAGCAGGCATGTCGTAGTAGGGGTTGTTTGGGAGACCGGAATAAGTTCTTTTTCCGCCAAGGTTGAAGCTGTATGGTTGGTAATTACAACCTATACCTAAAGTATTAGGGTTGTTGATTACACTTAAGTTCATGTTGTATGTATTGTATACTGAATCCGGATATGGAAAACCATTTATTACGCCAGAATAATAGAGTATACTTCTGTATATTTTTCCATCAATCCCAATTTTTAAACTGCTTCCCGAATAAGGTCGTGAAGTTATAGAATCCAAAAGGGTTCTTGAATTATAAATATTTGAAACGTATAAATTAAATTGATATAGGTATGCCGGCGTGTCTGCTGTTGAAACATACAATAAAGAATCATTCGGTGAAAACGCTGCACCCCAAAAGTAATCCTGAGTTGAATTTATTTCCGGGTGTATTAACTTCAGGTTGGATAAATCACCGGAGCATCGGTCGAAATTGTAAAGCTCCAGTAGCCCCCAATGATTGAGCAGAACAAGCTTTTCTCCTTTATTGCTAAATTCCAGTCGTGTTAAATTGTTAAGACTTGGCGAACCAATATTTTGATCAGGGTAATGTTGAATACCCAAAGGTGTGATTAAATATTTATGAAATGCATTCTGCGGATTAATTCCTGTCGTTCTGAATATTAACCACCAATCTCTTCCATTGCCATGTTTTATTGCTGTTAAACCATCGGTAACCTTATCACCATTTAAACTGTCTAGTAATACGTTTTTCGAAATCACTTTTCCAAGACCGCTATTATATGACAGGTCAATTACAGAATAATAAAGTTCCCCATTCGTTGTTACACCGGTATGAAATAAATAAAATTGATTACTATTTAATAAATTTGGAACAATTACCATTTCATGATACCAGCCACGTCCAACTAAAGAATCCCCATTTTCCATCACTTCATTATTTTTATTCCAAACAACACCTAATTTATCGTATCCTGTTTGAAATAATGGAATGTAGCCGGTATGGCAATAA
>JAYURB010000457.1:0-6490 GCA_043756425.1 Bacteroidota bacterium | reverse complement strand
CTCTGAACCTCCCGATCGTTATCGGGATGAGCTATGCTCCCAATATTTTTGCCACTTTATGTTTTTCTATCAGAACCGTGACCCTCCCGCACTTTTAGCGCGGGATGCTCTGAACCTCCCGATCGCTATCGGGATGAGCTATGACCCCTTTTTAAGGATGGCAAAGATATACGATTTTTATCAATTTCAAAATGGATTCTATGTCCTTTTTTTTAATAATTCCCTTTTTTTAGCCATTTGCTAAGTCATACTTACAGATTACTCACTTCTACTTTCATTGAGACCATGGGCAGGTTATTTTTGACATCATAATTCAAATATCATTCTAACAACTTAAAAATTAAAGTCATGAAAACAACAGCACAAACTCGCAGAAACTCAGCTAAACTTGCTCGTTTCGTTGAAGCATTTTTAGTTTGCTTTGCTATCCTTGCATGGTTTACTCAAAAGGGATAAATCACATTTCAAAAGAGAATTTCCTTTCCCGGAGATGAATTCAAAAAATGAATATGTTTCTTAATTGAAAGAGTGTTTTTCTAAAAGAGTGATATTTATTTACCCTTTTTAAACCAGGTTACATTTAGGACTAGGTAAAAGTTATTAAGCATAAATCAATTCCGATCTTTTCGAATTTTTATTTTGACCTTTTATTTGTTAGCCTTGAACAGCGCTATTTACAAGACTTTAATCCTTTTTTTACTCTTTCATGATAAATGAAAGGCCTTCTTAATCAAGTTATGAAGATGCAATGACAGGAGTATCGTGCTTTCTCCTCAAATTTGAATTAAAATTAAATCATATGCACGCAAATTCAACTTCTCTGGTAACGGATGGCCATCCTGTAAGCGGCCTTAAACAACTTTACTTTATTCTATGGACGATGGGTGAAAACTTTCCGCCGAATAAAAGTTTTACAAACACTGATCTTAACCGGCATGAGACCTACATTCAAAAAGCTTTTAGTGAAGGCAGGTTATTAATGGCTGCACTGTTTGAAAACGGAAGCGGTTTCATCACCCTTGTTGAAGCAGAAGGGGAGTACGATATTTATAAGTTCGTTCGGAATAATCCTGAAGTCATGGATAAAAACATTCAGGCGAGAATTAAACCCTGCAAGCCTGTTTATTGGAAAAATTTTGAATGACATTCTTTTTACCGATTCATAGTTAAAGAGTACCTTTGAAAAGTAACAGTGGCTCCTTTATGTTCATTTCCAAAAACTTTTTGACTTTTATTATTTTTTTCTGTTCTAGCCTGGTTTTACCTGCTCAAAGTGTAAAATGGTCTCAGCCACTTCAGGATAATAAGAAATCTCCCTACCTGAAAATTTTAGGGGAAGATGAAAACGAGAATTTCTATGTCCTTAAAAGTAATATGTCTTTGGAAGACGACAGAGAACATTCGGGTTTTCGCAACAGATCGTATCTTCTTCAGTACTTTTCTCCCGAAATGGCTTTGATTTGGGAAAAGGATTTAAAAACTTCTTATGAAGATGGCCATATTACCGATGTAAGACTGGTAAATGGAAAACTTATCGTCACAAGCTATTTGTATGATAAGAAGGGCAAATTATATTATTTTTATTCCCAATACCTGGGTAAAGATTCGAAGTGGATAGATAAACCTGTTTTATTGGCCAGCTTTTCTTCTGAGACGCTCGACGAAAAGAACAAGCCCGGACTTATCAGTTCTCACGATCAGTCGTTGGTAGCTTTTTCATACCGGCAACTTACTAAAGAAGATACATCCCAATCCTTCCGAATTATTGTTTTTGATACCAGCCTCGTATTGAAGTATTCCAAAGAAATAATTATTCCAGCTTCTGAACAAATGTTTGTGCCATTAGATTTTGTATTAACTGATAGTGCTTCCTTTGTGCTTCTGGGCATTCATTATACTACTGAAAAGAAAATCAAAGCTCCTGATCAGAGTTATTATGAGTTGTATGGCTACAATTTTAAGAGGGACCGTTTTGTAAATGCTTCCATCAGAAGTGAGATACGATTTTTAACTGATGTAGGTATTACAGCCGACAACCTGAATAATAAAATTGTTGTTGCCGGTTTTTATTCAGATAAAACTACTTATTCAACGGCAGGTATATTTTATTATGCATTGACAGAAGATAGTTTAACCGACACTAAAACTATACATACACCCTTCAGTGCTGAGTATCTTAAGAAATTTATTATTGACCAAAAGGAAAACCGTGAGCTGGTAAATTATTCTATAGACAGATTGATTGTCAGAAAAGATGGGGGAGTAGCTCTTATTGCAGAATCCATGTATAAAAATTCAAGATCGTATTTTGATTATTACATGCAGGCATATATTTCCCATGTCTATTATCATTACGGAAACATTATGGTTCTTTCTGTCAATCCCAATGGAAATATTTTGTGGAATAATGTAATAAGCAAAGACCAGAATTCTGTCGATGATTCCGGTGTTTTCTCTTCTTATTTTTGTGCAGTAACGGGAGGAAAGCTTGTATCAGTGTATAATAAATTCGTCGATGAAAATTCTTCTGTACTTATAACTAAAATCGATGCAAACGGGAATCAAAAAACAGATGTGCTTTTTAATGAACTTGAAAAAGTAAGTATTGCTGCTCAATCGGCTAAACAGATTGATGATGAAACCGTCCTTTTACCGGCTTACAAAGAGAACAAGTTTTATATTGTTCGAATCAGCTTCTAGGTCCCTTGTATTTTTTTAAAAATAATTGTTGTCCGGCCTCCAAAGCAGCACCTTCCTTTAAATCGTTGTACTTGTATATGAATTTGGACTTAATGCCGCAAGCCTGAGCGATGTTTAAAACAGTATCTCCCGGTTTTACTGTGTATACCGGCTCATTGCCTTCATTTTTCTTTGGTTTGATATAAACAATTTGTCCATCCTCCAGAGGAGTGCCATCACTCATTTCATTGTATTTTGGCAATTGCCAGTATCCAAGTTTTAATTCCTGTGCTATTGATTTGAAATCTTCGCCTTTCTTTGCAACTACATAATCTACACCATTAATGGAAAGAATTTTTCTTGTCTGAAAGGCATCTACAACGGTTACAGATGGAACATAAACTCTGTCTTCAGTTGAACGCATTACAGGAATATCGTTGTTTTGTGAAGCAACAAGATCACCTTCCTGAATTTTATCGTATTGATACAATTGGTTATCTTCAATGATTTTAATAAGACGGTCTGCATAATTAGGGTCTGTAGCATAACCGGCTTTTTTCAAGCCTTTGGCCCAGCCTTTATAATCAGTTATTTCTAACTGGAATAATGCAGCATAGCGAGGACGGGTAAGTAGAAATAAACTATGATCGTCGTATGATTCAAGTGTTGAATTATATTTTCGGAAACATTCATCCTTCGTATCATCATCCTGAATATACGATGGGCCATTCCAATTTGAACATTTAATGCCGAAATGATTATTGGCTTCCTTCGCTAAATTACTCATTCCATCCTGCGACTCAAGACAAGCCTGTGCCAGAGTTATGCTGGCAGGAATTCCAATCTTTTTCATATCGCGAATAGCATCGAACTTATGCTCTTCAATATATTTTTGTCTGGAAGGTCGGAAACTATCCCCGCCAAGAACAAGATTCGTTGAAAATGCCAGTAAAAAGAAAATGCCAATTCTTTTCATATAACTTAAACGTGTTTTTTTTTATAAAATTATGTTTCTTATTACGCACAAAACTGTAAGAAGATACATAAAATAATTCGTTAATTAGCTAATTTAAAACTAATAAGTAGTAGCTAACAATCCGCCTTTAGCAACTAATTTGGAAAAAAAAATACTCCCCCCGTGTGTATGGCTGTAACCTTTTCTCCTTTTTTGAAGTAGTTTGTTTTTATCAGATCGTCGATTGCATAAAATAATTTACCGGTGTAAACAGGTTCAATGGGAATACCGGTAATTGCTGAGAAATCCTTGCAGAAAGATTCAAGCGTTTCATTTTTTTTGGCATATCCTCCGAAGTGATAATTTTCATTCAGTATTATTCTATCATTTATTCCTCCATGTTTTTCAATTTCTTTTTCCATATAGCCGTCTGCTTTAAGAACGGGAATGCCAAGGGCTTTTTGATTCCCTGATAATTTTTGTGATATGCCTGCAAGTGTTGCACCCGTTCCGCAAGCACAGGCTATCCAGTCGAATTCTTTATCTATGTCATTAATAATTTCAGAAGCTCCCCTGACAGCTGCAGGATTTGCACCTCCTTCAGGAAGAAGGAATACATCTTCCCTGTTTTTAATCCATTCTTTAGTAATCAGCAAATCAAGAATTTTGGATATTGTTTCCGGCTCATTTTTTTTCCTGTATTCCTCTCTCGAAATAAAGAAAAGTTTCATGCTTTTTTGTTTTACAAAATTCAGATAAGGGTTTTCAACTTCTTCGCCTCGAACAATTCCAATGGATTTAAAACCATATTCTGAAGAAGCAGAAGCGGATGCAACTAAATGATTGCTGAAAGCTCCACCGAATGTCATAAGTACTTTTTTTCCTGAATGATTAAAATCAAGAATGTTGTATTTAAGCTTCCTCCATTTATTTCCGGACATAAATGGATGGATAAGATCATCCCTTAAAACGGAAACCGCTACACCCTTTTTTTGCCATGGGGAATAGTGGATTTCTTCTAAAGCCGTATTGATAAAGGGTTTTAGCATATTTGAGAGTAGTGTGCAAAGATAAAAGGAGTAATTCAAAATCGACATTAATTTTATCAACCAATTTTGGTAATTTCGCACTCAAACCTTTTTCGGGGAAATGAATTATTACGATAAGTTTGATAAGGAAGACTATTATTTTTCAGATGAAGGATATATAGTTTTTACCGAAAAATACCATCTAAAACGTGGTTATTGCTGCCAAAACAGCTGCCGCCATTGTCCCTATAAGAAGAAAGAAGATAAAAGTCTTAAGAATAAAAAATAATAAATATGTCTACAACTGTGATTAAAGACAAGCTCGATCTGAGTAAAACTAAGACACCTACAGGTACTGTTCTATCCTGCAAAGGATGGGTACAGGAGGCCGCTTTACGAATGCTGCACAACAATCTGGACCCTGATGTTGCTGAACGTCCCGAAGACCTCATTGTTTATGGTGGTACCGGTAAGGCTGCCCGTAATGTTGAGTCATTTCATCTTATTGTAAAAGCATTAAAAGACCTTAATGAAGATGAAACCCTCTTAATTCAATCGGGCAAACCGGTGGGAATATTGCCAACACATAAAGATGCACCCCGTGTCATTATTAGCAATTCGCAGCTCGTTCCGCATTGGGCGAATTGGGATTATTTCAGAGAACTTGAAGATAAAGGATTGATCATGTACGGTCAAATGACGGCTGGATCATGGATCTATATCGGTTCTCAAGGTATTGTACAAGGCACCTATGAGACGTATGCTGAAATTGCCCGCCAGCATTTCGGAGGATCGCTGAAAAACACCTTGAATGTAACGGCAGGACTTGGCGGTATGGGAGGCGCGCAGCCATTGGCTATTACTATGAACGAAGGTATTTGTCTGGCCGCTGAAATGGAAGAATGGCGCATTCAAAAAAGAATAGAAACAGGATACATCGATGAACTGATGCACGACATTGATGCAGCCATCGATCGCGCACTAGAATACAAAAAAACAGGTCAGGCTAAAAGCATTGGTGTTGTTTGTAATGTTGTTGATTTACTTGACAGACTTATTAAAAGAAATATTGTTCCCGATACACTTACGGATCAGACTTCAGCGCACGATGAACTGAATGGATATTTTCCTATAGGATTAAGTGTAGAAGAGGCTAAAGCAATGCGTGTTTCTAATCCTAAAGAGTTTATTAATCGTTCACTTGATACAATGGTAAAGCACGTTCAGCTGATGATTCAACTTCAGGATAAGGGCGCTGTAACATTTGACTATGGAAACAATCTTCGCGGACAGGCACTGGCACGTGGATTAAAGAATGCTTTTTCTTTTCCGGGTTTTGTTCCTGCATATATTCGTCCATTGTTTTGTGAAGGTAAAGGCCCTTTCCGCTGGGCTGCTTTGTCGGGAGATCCGGCTGATATTCTGGAGACGGATAAAAAAATTCTTGAATTATTTCCTGAGAATAAATCACTTCATCGCTGGATTAAGATGGCTCAGGAAAGAATTGCTTTTCAGGGTTTGCCTGCGAGAATTTGCTGGTTGGGAATGGGTGAACGTGAAAAAGCAGGACTTGCTTTTAATGAATTAGTAAGAACAGGAAAGGTTAAAGCACCAATTGTAATTGGACGTGATCATTTAGATACAGGTTCTGTAGCTTCTCCCAATCGCGAGACAGAAGCCATGAAAGATGGCAGTGATGCTATTGCTGACTGGCCTATTTTAAATGCTTTAGTTAATACTGCCGGAGGGGCCAGTTGGGTGTCTCTTCATCATGGCGGAGGAGTAGGTATTGGCTATTCTATTCATGCAGGAATGGTAATCGTAGCAG
>JAYURB010000456.1:0-2804 GCA_043756425.1 Bacteroidota bacterium | reverse complement strand
ATTTCACTTACTGAATTTGGCAAACCCAGGGTATCACATAAAGTCCCTCCGGCTGCAGGTAAATCATAATTGGGGTTATTGGGTAAGCCTGCATAACACCTATGCCCTCCCAGATAAAAACTAAGTGGTTGAAAATTACAACCAGTTCCTAAAATATTTGGATTTTCTATTACACTGAGGTTCATATTATACTGATTATAAACTGAATCAGGGTATGGAAACGGAAACTGAACTCCATTGTAATAATTCCCGCACCAATAAATTTTATTATCAATTGCCATTTTAAGTTCGCCGCCAAGGACAGGGGATTGTAAATGATCAATAACGATTTTTGTCGATGCAATATTTATGGCTTTTACATTATACTGGTATAAATAACTTATGGAATCTTCAGTTGCAACATATAAAACGGAATCATTGGAAGAAAATTCTGCAGACCAGTTTTCATTTTGAATATATGTCCAGGGACTTGTACTCTCTGAATTAATTAATCTTCTCCCGAATAACGTACCGGTGCACCGGTCAAAAAAATACAGTTCAATTAAACCTAGATTGTCGATTAATACCATTTCATTTCCCCGATGATTAAAATAAAGCCTTAAAATATTTGTATTGGTGCTTACACCAATATTATTTTGTGTTAAAACCGGAGATATACCACTGGGTGAAATCTGTAACTTAAAAAACGTATTATCTTTTGTACCATCATCTTTTGAAGTCCGAAAAACTACCCACCAATCGCGGCCATTGCCATGCTTTACAGCAGCTATCCCATCTGTAACACTCCTTCCGGGTATTGAATCAACTAGTATATTTTTCTGTATTACTTTTCCTAATCCTCCATTATAGGTTAAATCGACAATTGAATAAAAAAGTTTTGCATAAGTCGTAATGTCAGTATGAAACAGATAATATCTTTGACTATTTCCAGGGTCAGGTATAATTAACATTTCTCTGTACCAACCTTTTCCAATTAAAGAATCACCGTTCTCCATTAGTTGGTGGTTTTTATTCCAAACAACACCAAGTTTATCAAAACCCAATTGCCATAAATCATAATTAAAAGTATGTGTGTAAAATAAAAGATTGCCTGCACTATCGGCAATGGAACAGGAACTGCCACGACTTCGAGTAGCACAATAATCAAGCAAAGGAGGGCTTTGATTAAAATCGATTAAAACACTATCGCCAAAACACCAGATGGCATCGCGGCGGATTTGTGCACTGGAAGGAGAACTGAGGAGAAAAGTAAAAATATAATAAAAAATGATTTTTTTCATTTACAAAAAAATAAGGGGTGTATAAAATAAATTATACACCCCATAAAATTATCTGAGAATTGTAACCTTAATAGTTGAATTAAATTCATTATCAATATAAAGGTTTAAATAATAAATGCCGTTTGGAATGGATTGTACATTTATTTTGTTTGTTTCCATCTCCTGTTCTAACATTATTCTGCCGGATAAATCATAGATTTTTATTGCTAAATCTTCTTCAGTATTTCCGGTATAAAAACAGGTAATACTTTCCTTTGCCGGGTTTGGGTATATTGAAAACACAAATGGATTGGTAATGCCCATCGGCCTTCCAATACGAAGGTTTCTTTCAATATCAAAAACTTGTTCTTCCAATAAATGCCTTGCTGTGAAAACGCCGCTTCCGCCTTCCCATGAGTTTGTCCAGGCAATTCCTTCCAGTTCATCTCTCTCTGAAGTTGTAAGGGTTTCATCACCGGATATTTTCTGATTGAGAGCAATTGTACGCGTAAATCTTTTGTTATAGTCAATGGTATTTTCATTAACTACTAAGTTCAATTCTGCCAATGATGCTAACAAATCTCCACTTAAAAATAAACTATCCGACTCTTCAAATCTTCCGAAATTGGAAGTTTCCAAAGAATCGAAAAAATCCTGAAATTCAGGAAGGCTGTCACGAAGTAGAGTATCGTCACGCAATGCTTCATAAGCAAATTCCTGGTCAAGATATCTTGTTTCTTCAGGAAAGACATCGTATTCTATATCACCCTCTATAATGCGAGTTATTCTATCTGTTCTAGGCTGAGGATCAGGGTCAGGAGTAGATGAATAACAACCTGGACTTGGTGTATAAGGGTTAGGAAAAACTTTTGAGATATTTACAGGTTCCGGGCTAAATCTTCTATAATTACTTGCATCATTGGGCGAACCAAGATTATACCACTCAATCAGGCTTGTAACAGTCCCATCAACTCTATTATAAGTGCTTGGTGAAACGTAAGGAAAGCCATCCCATTTATTATCCCAGGATTGCGAGCTATTTCCCTGTGGTGTCATGCCGGCATTAGCGAGGCTTACACCTTGTACACAAGAGACCATGTCGTTGCATTTTAAGGTAGATCCTAAACAGTTACTTACCATTCTAAAGGAAGTTCCATACTGAATTATATCATTGGCAGCAAAAGAAACATCGGTTGTATTAACAATATTCATTCCCAAAGCCAGGTTATTAAACGCCAATGGTTCATTCGCAAGAGCTACCGGTCGATAAAAAGTGTTTTCTTTTACAAAGCCATTGGAAACATTACTTAACCATAATCCGCAAAAATTTGTATTGTAGGAGGCTAATTGTGTCGGTGTTATACTAAGATTGAACTGATTATAGCCGACAAACATTGCATCACTCTGGTATACTATACCCTTTGTATTTTGAATATACACGCCCACTTTTTGATTAGTGAATGTGTTATTTATTATTCTTAAATATTTACTTGTTTTCGTTGCACTCGATATTGCTATTCCGTTTGATGCATAAGAGCCTAAGGG
>JAYURB010000455.1:0-6521 GCA_043756425.1 Bacteroidota bacterium | reverse complement strand
AAAGGTATGAATAGGGAGGAGTGCCGCCGAAAACATATCCAACCGCCATACCGTCGTTTCCATTTTCTGTAGAAGGTCTTACTTTTTTAATTTCTACTTCTAATTTTTCCGCGCTTATTAAAGTTGTTGTTGCATAGCCTTTACAACCATTTGCATCGGTAACATTTACAATATAAGTGTTTCCTAATAAATTTTTAGCAATAGCTGTTTTCGATAATGCTTCATTCTGTCCATCTGCATACCAATTATAGGAGTAAGGAAGCGTTCCTCCAATAACAGATGCACGTATAGCTCCTTTTGCACCCATAAAGCAAATTTCCTTTTGCAAAATTGTATTGGTTACTTTGGGACCGTTTAAATCTTTGATTTCATAATTTGATAGTGTTGTGCATCCGGATTGATCCGTAATAGTTACGGTTCCCTGATGGGCATTTAAATTCAACGAGTTATACGTTGTTGAGTTTGTTTTTGACCATGAATACGTAAAAGGAGCAACGCCGCCGGTTAAAATAACTTCCGCTGCCCCCTGATTTGCCCGACAGTTTGTGTTAGTTACACTGACATTAGCTGTAAAGGGATTGGGTTGTTTTACTTCCATCGAATCAATAGTTATACATCCGGCAGCATCTGTTATTTTAACAGAATAAATACCGGCTTTTAAATCTGATGCTACGTTTGTGTTATTGGTATCACTGTTTGACCATTTATATTCATACGGCCGAATGCCACCAACTACTTTAACTTCAATTTTACCACCCATACTATTGGTACTACCATTTAGTTTTTCAAGGGACTCACCACCGCCATAACATTGAACAGGAGTAATGCTTTTAGCTAATATAATGGGACCATTATCACTTTCAACCTGTGCAACACCAAATGCAGAGCATGCATTTTCATCAATTACAGTTACACTATAATCACCCGGAGCTATATTTATTATTGTATTACTTTCTAATGTTCCATTATCCCAATATGCTTTAACATTTCCTGTGCCTCCCATAACATGAACAGTTGCTTTCCCGGTTGCATTTTGACACTTGGAAGGTTGCGTTGTAAAACTTAACTCTATTTTGTCAGGTTGAATAATATCAATATATTTTATTAATTGGCATCCTCTGGAATCTGTGATAGTACAGGTAAAAGTTGCCGGGTAAAGAATATTTGGTGTAAAATTTTGCGTGCCCATACCGTTTGACCACAAATAGGTATAGGGCATTTTGCCCCCGGATGCTGTAACGATAGCCATACCATCGGCTACGCCATTACAAGAAATATCTTTCTTCGTAATCGTTGATTGGAAACCGGAACAGTTTTGTGTTTGAGCTCCGGACCTTGAAACGAATGTTTAAAAAGAAAATAATAGTATAAATGGTGTATTATTAAAAGTAATTTTTCTTTTCATATAATTTTTTTTTGTGTGTTTAAGCACAATTTACAAAATATTTCTTCAATAACAACTTTATTTTTATAAAATACAATCTCATTTTCTAAGAAAAAACCGGATGATTAGTGATTCCCTATTGAAACAAATCCCTCGCAATTCTATCTGCCAAAAAACGACCTTTGCGGGTAAGTATAAAATTTTCTCCTAGTTGAATTATCAGTCCTTCGCTGACTAAGTCACTCAGCTGGCTTAGTGCCATGATATGAGCGACTTCGCTATGCTTTGCCGTATTTGCCATTAAGCAAAAATAAAAAAACTATGCTTCTTAATAGTGTCTCCATTGGTATGGTCCATCATAGTGTTAATTGCCCAATTCATATATAACCCCGGCTACTTTCGCTTTGTCCTAATCCTATGCCATAGTTATAGGGGCCATCAAAGCAACTTTATATTTTATGGGTAGACGATGCGCTAGCACGGCATTAATGTCAAAACTTTGTAAATAAGCTTTTCAAAAAATTCCTACAAATTGACTTGGAAACCCTATTTATTATAAGCGAATAATGCCCGAAAAACCGCTTTTCTTTCGTTTCTTTGCTCCGATTTTACCCCAAAAACACCAATTTGGAATAATGAATAGCAGTCAGATAGAATCCAACTTACAGCAACTTATAAAGTCCTTCAACAAGGAAACTTTTATTTACAACCTTCTCCTGGCTTATGACCAACCGAAGGCAAGTATAACCCGTTTGCAAAAAGGTGGATTAAATCTTTCAAAAGAACGTGGCGAAATTGCATGGAAAAAAAAGCTTTTTTTTAAGTCAGTCACAAAAGAAGATTTACATGAACTGATTGAAGATTTAAAAACCGATGTCAAAGCCACCAAACACGACCCTCGTTTTATAATTGTAACCGACTTTAAAACGCTGTTAGCAATTGACCGGAAAACAACTGACACGTTAGACATTCCGATTTTAGAAATCCCGAGATACTACGATTTCTTTTTGCCGTGGGCGGGGATGGAAAAATCAAAAGACAAAAGCGAAAACCCTGCTGATGTAAAAGCTGCTTATCAAATGGCTAAGCTGTTTGATGCAATTAAGAAAGACAATCCCATTCATACAAGCGTTGAAGCGCAGAACCTCAATGTTTTTCTTTCCCGTATGCTGTTTTGTTTTTTTGCAGAGGATACAGGAATATTTCCAAAAGGTCTTTTTACTCGTTCGATAGACAGCCACACTCAGCAGGATGGTAGTGATCTGAATACTTATCTCGACAAGTTGTTTAATGTAATGAACACTGAGAAAAGTAAGCGGAAAAATTTACCTGCGCATTTAGAAGCGTTTCCCTATGTAAATGGAGGTTTATATCAAAATAAACTTCATGCTCCAATTTTTAACAGGCAAAGCCGAAAAGATATTATTAAAAGCGGTGATTTAAATTGGAGTGATATCAACCCTGATATTTTTGGCTCAATGATGCAGGCGGTTGTTATGAAAGAAGACCGCGGAGTGGTAGGAATGCACTATACGAGTGTGCCAAATATTATGAAAGTGATTAAGCCGCTTTTCTTAGATGAACTGTATGAAGAATTTGAAGCCGCCAAATACGAACCGAGAAGATTACAAAAACTTCTTGAAAGAATATCAAAACTTAAAATATTTGATCCTGCTTGTGGTAGTGGAAATTTTTTGATTATCACATATAAGGAACTAAGAATACTTGAAATGAAAATCCTGCAACAACTACAAGAGTTGCAAAGGGCCGCGTCTGGCTTTGAACCAAAACAAATGGAGCTAATTCCTAAATCACAACAAACTTTAGCTGCTTCATTTCAGTTTTCACTTTTTTCAAGAATACAAGTTTCACAGTTTTATGGAATAGAGTTGGATGATTTTGCTCATGAAATAGCTATTCTTTCACTATGGCTTGCGGAGCATCAGATGAATGTGAAATTCAATGAAACATTTAAAGTCTCAAGTTCTTCGTTGCCATTGAAGCCAGGAGGTAATATAATTCATGGTAACGCTACAAGATTAGATTGGGAAAGTGTCTGTCCTAAAAAGGAAAATGACGAAATTTATATTTTAGGAAATCCCCCATATTTAGGTGCAAGAACCCAAAACGCAACGCAGAAGGCGGATATGGCAATTGTATTTAATCGCAGGGAAGAATACAAAGATTCAGATTATATCTCATGTTGGCTATTGAAAGGTGCGAGTTACATTTCTGGATTTAATGCTAAGTATAGTTTTGTTTCAACAAACTCAATATGTCAAGGCGAGCAGGTGGCAAATTTATGGCCAACAATTTTTGATGCAAATCTGGAAATTGGTTTTGCTCATTCATCTTTTAAATGGACCAATAATGCGAAAAGCAATGCTGGGGTTACTTGCGTAATTGTGGGTGTTCAAAATGTTGGAAAAGGGAAAAAATATATTTTCAATAATGAATTTAAAAAGCAAGTTGAAAATATAACACCTTATTTAACATCCGGCTCAACCATTTTCGTTAAACGAAAGTCAGAACCTTTAGCATCTGTATTTCCTCCAATGGTTATCGGTAGTATGGCTCGTGATGGTGGTAATCTAATTTTAACTGAAGAAGAGAAAAATTCATTTTTAAGAAAATACCCACAAGCGACTCAATTAATCAGGAAACTTTTTGGTTCGCAAGAATTTATTCAAGGTACTGAAAGGTGGTGTTTTTGGATTTTAGATTCGCAATTAAAATTAGCTAATTCCATTCCTGAATTAAAAGAGAGAATTAAAAAGGTTTACAAGTTTAGAATTGATTCTCCAGCAAAAACAACAAATGCCTATGCAACAATTCCTCATAAATTTGCGCAACGTTGTTTGAAGGAAACCAACGCTATTATTGTTCCTTCAACATCATCTGAAAATAGAGAATACATTCCAATTGGCTTTTTAGACAGTGGTACAGTCATCACAAATTCCGCAAATGCAATTTATGATGCTTTGCCATTTATTTTTGGTATTGTTTCCTCAAAAATGCATAACATATGGGTGCGTTCTGTGGGTGGTCAATTAGAAACAAGGATTAGATACTCCACAGAAATGTGCTATAATACTTTCCCGTTTCCATTAATTTCCAATGCGCAAATACAAGAAATCGAACGAAATGTCTATCATATTTTAGAAGTTAGAGAAAACCATAGTGAAAAGACATTGGCTCAAATGTATGACCCGGATAATATGCCCCAAGGTTTAAAAGAAGCTCATCATCAATTAGACCTTGCTGTTGAACGCTGTTACCGGAGCAAGCCATTTGAAACCGATGAAGAACGACTAGGTTATTTGTTTATGCTTTACGAGCAAATGATTATAGAGGAAAAAGAGCGAAAAGGAGAATTGATTTTCGACCGCCCCAAAACCAAGTCTAAAAAAAGAAAATAATAATCATGCCCGATATTGTACATGTAACATACGAGCAAACCGGCAAAAGTTCAAAGACAAATGCTTTGGGTATGCGCGAAATGCAAGAGAAAGCATATCAGGCAAGGGATGCTCAATACCTATTATTGAAATCTCCTCCGGCTTCAGGTAAGTCACGGGCATTAATGTTTATTGCATTGGATAAACTTTATCATCAGGGATTGAAAAAAGTAATTGTAGCAGTTCCAGAAAAATCTATTGGTGGTTCGTTTGCAGCAACTAAGTTAAAAGACTTTGGATTTTTTGCTAACTGGGAACCAAATGATGCTTATAACCTTTGCACACCTGGAATGGATGGGAGCAAAAGTAAAGTTCAGGCTTTTAAAAATTTCCTCGACAACGATGAAAAAATATTGATTTGCACTCATGCTACGCTTCGCTTCGCATTTGAAGAATTGGACGAATCAAAATTTAACAATTCTCTTTTAGCCATCGACGAGTTTCACCACGTTTCAGCAGATGGCGATAGCCGCTTAGGTGAATTGTTACGGTCCATCATGGCTAAATCAACCGCTCACATTGTAGCAATGACCGGATCATATTTCCGTGGCGATGGTGTTCCTGTTCTTTTGCCTGAGAATGAAGAGAAGTTCACCAAAATCACTTACAACTATTACGAACAATTAAACGGCTACACTTATTTAAAGTCATTAGGCATTGGTTACCATTTTTATCAGGGCAGATACACATCTGCAATACTTGACATCTTAGACACAAATAAAAAAACAATTTTACATATACCAAATGTAAATTCCGGCGAATCAACAAAAGACAAGCATAGAGAGGTTGATACAATTCTGGATTCAATCGGAGAAGTTACAAAAGTTGATCCCGAGACAGGAATAATATTTCTCAAACGAAATACCGATGGTAAAATATTAAAGATTGCTGATTTAGTAAATGACAATCCAAGCGATCGTGAAAAAGTTGTCGGATATTTACGACAGATAAAATCCGTTGACGATATGGATTTAATCATTGCCTTGGGTATGGCGAAAGAAGGTTTTGACTGGCCATTCTGTGAACACGCATTAACCGTTGGTTACAGGGGTTCACTAACCGAAATTATTCAAATCATTGGTAGAGCAACGAGAGACAGCAACAACAAATCCCATGCACAATTTACAAACCTGATTGCACAACCCGATGCAGCCGACGATTTAGTAAAGCTCTCAGTAAACAATATGCTGAAAGCAATTACTGCATCATTGTTGATGGAACAAGTACTTGCACCGAACTTTAAATTTAAGACAAAATTATCCGATGACGATAAAGCAGCACCGGGTGAAATTAAAATCAAAGGATTTAAAACACCAACTTCAAAAAGGGTAAAAGATATTGTAGAATCTGATCTCAATGATTTAAAGGCCGCAATCCTCCAGGACGATACCATGCTTAGAGCAATGCCCGGCAATGTAGACCCCGAAGTAATAAACAAAGTCTTAATTCCAAAGATCATTCAAATAAAATATCCCGAATTAACTGAGGCAGAAGTAGAAGAAATCCGGCAGTATGTAGTTGTTGATTCAGTTATTAAAAGCGGAGAAATAAAAGAAGTTGGCGACAAACGATTTATAAGAATGGCAGGACAGTTTGTAAACATTGATGATCTGCACATTGATCTCATCGATAAAATAAACCCGTTCCAAAAAGCATTTGAAATTCTATCCAAGTCAGTA
>JAYURB010000454.1:0-2807 GCA_043756425.1 Bacteroidota bacterium | reverse complement strand
AATACCTGTTAATCCTGATATATCCAAGCAAAAAAGTCCTGATTGCATGTCGCTGACCAAAAGCGTTCCACTGGGCAAGTAGGGATAAGTTGCCCAGGCCCCTGCATACGGAGGCCAAGGGTAAGTGCCTGGGGGATTCGCTGGATAGGTGTCAAAGAATCCCATTAGAACCGGTGCAGAAGCATTTGAAACATTGTATATATAAACTCCGTCCTGATACGCTGCTATAATTAAAAGACTGTCCAATAAATATGGATTGTGTGGTGTATTCCCAATGTTTGTATGAAAGGTGTCAGTTAAAACCGGATTGGAAATATTGAATACGTCAATTACTTTTATCGGTCTGCCATCGGGAACTTCTTCACAAACATAGAGCGTTGTAAAATCAGGGGATAGGCAGCTGCTATGATTGTAAATATTGGAAGCTTCCAAAAGTGATCCTAGCAAAATAAAGGAATTATTTACTGCATCGTATTTGAATATTTGTAATCCATCATATCCACAGGAAGCATAAACGGTATCGTTTGAAACAAACATGTCATGAACAGCATTGATAAATGGATAGTCCTGATTTAGTTCCCGAAGAAGTACAGGATGGGATGGATTGGCTAACGAGAATACGCTCATGGATGAAGTGCCTGTTAAATATTTAACTGAAGCGACATACAGTTTGTCGCCATCGACAAAAAGCGTGTGTGCGCGTTCAAAAATATTTGTGCTATCATGTATTACATGAACGGAGTCGGGGAGATAGGATAAATCTGCAATCTGAAAACTATTGCTTCCCGCATCATCACTGATAATATAAAGGAAGTTTTGATAGGTTTTGTATTCATGCCAGATACAGTCTGTCTGGCGATGCGGTATGTAATCACTCAGCACCGGATTGGTTGGATTTGTAACATTAATAATATACGTTCCTGCCGTTGAACCGATAATGCCATACTCGTCTCCGGTTACGGTATCTACCCATCCCCAGCAGGATTGATACTTAATGCCATAAGTGGATTCTGCAACAACAGCAGGATCAGAATAGTTTCCCAGGTAATTTATGTTCTGAAAACTGAATTGTGATTTTGTACTGATACTGATCAGCATCAAAATAAAACTCAAGATAATTTTATTCGACATGGATATTATTATTTAGAATAGGTGCGAATAAGTTCTTTAATTATGTTCGTCATTTTTCCTTCGGCTGCAGTAGCAACTTTTAAAACTTCTTCATGACTTACTTTCTGAGCTTCATCAAATCCTCCAAGATCCGTTACAATGGATAATGCAAAACAAGGAATGTTCTGATGACGGCCAACTATAACTTCAGGAACAGTGGACATGCCGACGAGATCAGCGCCAACAGTGCGAATGTAGCGATACTCAGCAGGAGTTTCAAAGCAAGGTCCTGAAACACCGGCATAAACTCCCGTATGAAATCTGTAGCCAAAAGATTTAGCTATTTCAGATGCTTTTTCTATCATTGATTTGTCGTAGGGTTCACTCATGTCCGGAAAACGCGGACCCAGTTCATCAAAGTTTTTTCCTATCAAAGGATTTGAAGGCATGAGGTTAATGTGATCGTTGATGATAACAACATCGCCAATCTGATAAGCAGGGTTCATGCCTCCACTGGCATTTGAAAGTATAAGTTTTTTGACTCCGAGAGCTATCATTACTCGAATGGGGAATGTTACCTCCTGCATGGAATACCCTTCGTAATAATGAAAGCGGCCTTGCAAAGCAACAACATTTTTACCTCCCAGTTTACCAAAAATTAAATTTCCACCGTGGCCTTTTACAGTCGAAACAGGGAAACCCGGAATGGATGTATAGGGAAGGGAGTGTGCTATTTCAATTTCCTTCACAAGGCCGCCTAATCCTGAACCTAAAACGATACCATATTCAGGTTTATCAGTTATTTTTTCTTGTAAGTATTCTACTGTTTGCTTGATTCTTTCTAACATAATCTTTTGTTATTTGTTTAAACATTTCTTCATCCTGATGAAAAGCTATTTCAATCGGAAGGAAGAACAAGGGAAGTTTTTGAATGGTGATGTCAATATCGGGATTTTTTAATCTCATCATGTCCTTTTCTGTAGTAACAATGATTTTATTTGTACTGGCAATATTATCAAATGTTTGTTTAATTGCGAGAATGTCTTTTTTATTGAATTCATGATGATCGTTGAAAACTAAAATTTCAAGCTTATCGGTAAACCTTCTTAAATATTCCATCAATCCGGAAGGATTCGCTATTCCTGCTAATAGTAATATAGTAAAACTTTTTTCCCGGTAATATTCCAGGCCCATTTGCATGGAATTGTTATTGCCAAAGACTCTGGCTAATTCACCGTATTTTATATAGGTAAAAAATAAAGGCTTTTCCGATATATATCGTATATTTTCTGTTATCTTTTTTCGTTCTACAGGAGCCAAAATTGAAGGTGATTTACTGATTAGAATTATATCCGCTCTTTTTGCTGACGACCAGGGCTCGCGTTTATTTCCTGCCGGCAGTAAAAAATCTTTGCTGAATACAGAATCAAATTCTATCAATAATATATTAATGCCGGGAACGATTCTTCGGTGCTGAAATACATCGTCCAATAATATTACTTGAGGCTGTTTTTCTCTTTTTAATAGATTCGTTACCGCTTCTGCTCTGTCTTCAGAAACACAAACCAGCGCTTTTTTAAATTTGGTTAGGTATTGCATTGGCTCGTCACCAATCAAATGTGTGTTGGCAGGAAGTTCTGCCAAAATATATCCTTTTGATTTACGTCCGTACCCTCTGCTAATAGTTGCTACCTGGT
>JAYURB010000453.1:0-2820 GCA_043756425.1 Bacteroidota bacterium | reverse complement strand
CCCAATAACCGCTTTCCCATCCTTCACCACAATAGGCCTTTCAATAAGTATAGGATTTTTATGCAAAATCTTAATCCATTCAGCATTGGAAATTTTCTCCCCTCCGTAATTCTTTTTGAAAAGTTTTTCTTTTATTAGCGAAAGAGCAGTACGGCAGGTGCTGCAGGTGGATTTGAAGTAGATTTTTAACATGGGATTTAGTACTTATACTCTTAACGGTAGGTTTTTGTGAATTTTATCAAGTATTAAAAATAGTTTATATATGTAATTATTTTTTGAAATATTAATCTTAACCAACTTTTATTAAAGTAGTTTATTATTTGCCACGAATTGAGCCTTACATCTATGGCGATTGTAAACCTTATTACCTTAGTAACAAAAATCATATCCGCAGAAATAAACCTTATTACCTTATTACCATATTAAAAGTCACTCTTATGAAAATTGAATACAACAACCTTTGCACTCATTTTATTTTAATCAATCCGAACTCCACAAGAAAAAAATATTTAAAGAGTAAAATGAATTAATCAGGAATTATTAAAAAGGAATAAAATGGGAAATAAGGTAATAAGGTAGTCTGGGGTTAGTCTGTTTTGTTACTAAGGTTATAAGGTTTTATTTCCGGAAAGTAATCCAAAAAAACATTAATATTCCAAATTTAAGATTTTGTAAATTCAAATTTTTCGAAAAATATAGGAAAATATACTTTTACTAAAATTTCACAAATCATTACCGTTTGAAGTATAGTACTTAGTAATTAGAATCAAATATCAATTCGTGACGAAAAATATATAACAAAACAACTAAGTACTATGTACTAAGTACATAGTACTATCGCGACTTACTGTACTCCATCAAATACGCTTTCATAAATTCATTTAGATTGCCATCCATTACGCCCGGTACATCGGAGGTTTCGTAATCGGTGCGGTTGTCTTTGACAAGTTTGTAAGGGTGAAAAACGTAGGAACGGATCTGCGAACCCCATTCAATTTTTTTCTTTGTGGCTTCAGTAACAGCTTTTGCTTCGTTGCGCTTATTAATCTCCAGCTGATAAAGCTGCGACCGAAGCATTTTAAATGCACGATCTTTGTTTCCACCCTGCGAACGTTCTACCTGGCAAACAACAACAATGCCTGTAGGAATGTGTGTAAGCTGTACTTTTGTTTCAACTTTATTTACGTTCTGTCCTCCTGCTCCACCGGAACGGGAAGTCTGAATGGCAATATCAGCATCCTTGATTTCAATTTCTATAGTATCATCAACAACAGGATATGCATAGACAGAAGCAAAAGAAGTGTGGCGCTTTGCATTGGAGTCAAAAGGAGAAATACGTACAAGCCGGTGAACGCCGCTTTCAGCTTTAAGAAAGCCATAAGCAAAATCACCGTCGAACTGTAAGGCTGCAGATTTAATTCCGGCGCCTTCACCGGGTTGAATGTCAATCTCTGTTACCTTATAACCATTTTTTTCGCCCCACATGATGTACATACGCATGAGCATTTCTGCCCAGTCCTGACTTTCTGTTCCGCCAGCACCTGAATTGATGTTAAGGATGGCACTTAACTGATCTTCTTCTTCTCCAAGCATACGCTTGAATTCCATGTCTTCGAGAAGAACCATGGCATCCTTATAATGATCGTCTACTTCCAATTCAGTGGCAGCACCATCTTTATAAAAATCAAATAATACGGAAACATCAGCAACAGAAGACTCCAGCTTATCAAAAGGCTGTGTCCATTTTTTTTTCTGACTGATATCTTTTAGAATCAACTGCGCTTTTTTCGGATCATTCCAAAAATCGGCTGATTGTGTTTGTAATTCCTCTTCCTTTATGGATTGTTTTTTTCCACCAATGTCAAAGATACCCCCTCAGCGCTTCAATGCGCTCCTTAATGTCTTTAAGTTGTTCGATTGTCATAGGCTGCGAAGATAAATTAATTAAGAGCTAAATCAAAAATTGATTTAAAACATAATTCAGGCTAATACTTGATATATGCTATTCTGTTTCTTCAATATGCCCCATAGCCTCCCAAACCTTATCCGGTTCAAAACCCCTGGAAATAGCGTAAGAAGCTATCTTGTATTTTCTTTTCAGCGCATTTTTTTCCTTTATCTGTTTTGAACGGCTTGCTATGACTTCTTTAAGTGTCTTTTTATAATCCATTTCATCAATTTCAGCCAGGGCTTTTCGAATCAAAGGCTCTGAAACTTGTTTGTTTTGTAAGGCAAGTCTGATTTTCTTTTTTCCCCACTTCTTAATCCTGAATTTTCCGCCTGCAAATGCTGTTGCAAAGCGTTCTTCTTTCAGATATCCGGTGGAAATTAATGTAGAAATAATTTCTTCCACTTCTTTTTTATGCAATCCCCAGGAATACACTTTATCCCTTACCTCCTGCTGACTTCGTTCCTGGTAGGCACAGTAACTCTCTGCTTTTTTGAGGGCTTTATCAGGTGTGGGGATTATTTTAGGCATACTGTCAAAAATAATTTAAACATTTTTTACTTTATGAAACGAAAAATTGATTTGAGATTTTTTGAAGAATGGTTGTTACAATTTAATTGTTGGACTTTAACCGCAAAGTACGCTAAGGTTTAACGCCAAGTGCGCAAAGGGGGGGATTTAAGATTATGTATATACTATTGTATTTTCTTTTATAAATTCGTAAGCAAGAAATTATTTTTCCTTACAATTTTTTATTGTGCTTTAATCTCTGATGGTTCCTGAATGGCTTCAACCCGCATTTTAATATTGCTTAGGCCTTTCTCGTAGTCTTTTCCAAGAAAGCTATCCATGAAACTACCCATAATTCGTCC
>JAYURB010000452.1:0-6572 GCA_043756425.1 Bacteroidota bacterium | reverse complement strand
TCGAGCAGAAGTATCTTCATAATTAATTATGGTAAAAATACATTTTGTAATAACATTCTGTGTTTTATTTTCAAATTTGTGATAAATTTACAGATATGAAAAAAATCATTAGAACAGACAAAGCACCGGCACCGATTGGGCCCTATAGTCAGGCAGTAATTGCAGGAAATACACTTTATGTTTCAGGACAAATTGCCATCAATCCCTCAAACGGCAATATGGAAACAATCAATGTAATCCGTGAAACAACGCAGGTCATGGAAAACATAAGCGCCATATTAAAAGAGGCAGGATATGAATTTACAGACATTATAAAAACAACTATTTTTCTCACAGACATGAATAATTTTCAATCCGTCAACGAAGTTTATGGAAACTATTTTTCCGAAAATTTTCCTGCACGTGAAACAGTTCAGGTATCGGCATTGCCTAAAAATGTTAATGTTGAAATATCCGTTACGGCTGTAAAAGTTTCTTTGTAAATTATTGCAAAGTACTTAGGACGACCTTCTCATTTCATAATTAAAGCTTTCCTCAAACTCTTGTTTAAGCCATGCCTTAAAAAACTCTTTGCATTCTTTAGAAGCGATTTTATTTTTCACAATTGAATATTTTGAAAAATAATCTTCAGAAGAAGGAGTCAAAGCAAGATCTTTAAGTATTTTCATTGGAGAAATAACCGTTAAGACAATCGTTTCCCCGGAATACAATTTTAAAAGAGCGTCAATATTTTGCTCTATTTTATTTTCATTTACGGCAACAATTTCATCGTTGAGACCAAGACCGGCAAGAAAAGCAGGCGAACCTGCAGCAATAGCACTAACTACTGTCCGGTTTTCATTAACAACAGTCTTAAAACCAAAATATCGCTCAGTACTTAAACCAGAAGGTCTTTTATTTAATTCACATCCGGCAGCAGCCAATAACTCATTAAGAAATTTTTCATCATCTTCCACACCATAAACAAAATCAAGGAAGAAATCAGCAAAAGAATCCTTTGCAAAATATTCGACAATAGAAATATAATCGTGTTCTGAATAACCGATATTCTTTTTTCCAAAATCGAAATAAAGTGTTTTCATAACATCGTCGAGCGAAAATTGGCCGTTGGTTTTTTTGCGAATAAGCAAATCCGTCATCATAGCAGTAATACAACCTTCGTCATAAATGGAAGATTTTCTTCCGGGAATACCAATGGAATAACCATCCAGCCAGGTATCAAAGGATGAGTCTGCAACTGATAAATTAAATCTTCCGGGATTATCAAAATGTTTTTGAAGACGGGCATTGATTTCATTAAAAAACTGATCCGAAGAATACACTTTGCTGCGAGCCAGTATAAGGTCTCCGTAATAGCTGGTAACACCCTCATAAACATATCCAAGTCTGGAATAATTTTCCTTCTTGTAATTGTACGGATGCATTTCTGCAGGTCTAATGGTTTTTACATTCCAGGCGTGGAATAATTCATGCGAAGCAAGTCCGGTAAGGTTTTCATATTGACTTTGACTCATGAGCTCTTCACCCGGCCCAATGACAAGAACAGTAGATTTCAAGTGTTCGACGCCGTGATAAAAATTATAAGGAAGAACCTGAACAAGAAAATGATATTCTTCAAAAGGAAAATCGCCCATTAAACCAAATTGCTCTTCAGTCAAAGCTTTAAAATCTTTAAGTATCAAATCCCAATCGGGCTTACATTTGCCCTGCATCCAGATAAAAAAATCAGTTTCATTGACACGATATTTCTTATGTTGCAAAGAATCACTTGCAATAAAAGGGCTGTCGTACAATTCATGAAAATCTGTTGCAAAAAAAACATTATCATCTGCCTTTTTTAGCGATGTTGCTATCTGATAATTTTTAGGAACATTTAATTCCAGTATGCACGATTCATGAAGTCTCTCCTGAATAAACAAAAAGCAATGAACAGGATTAATATAAATCTGATGCTCATCAATCCAACATGCGCCTGCATCAGCCTGGCAGCAAAAATATTCATACCGTATAATTACTTTGGAGGCACTATCTGTAGAAACCTGCCACGAGTCTTTAGAAGTTTTTTTATAAGCAAGCGCATGGCCCCTTTCATTAGAAGCTTTCCATTTGCGTATGTTCTTTGCAAAATTTCCTAATTCGTAGCGGCCGGGGCGCCAGGAAGGCAATTCAAAAGTGATTTCTTCAAAACCGGATGTATCAACGGTCATTTCAATTTCCGCAAAATGAGAAATCCTATGGGGAGCCGAAAGTTTGAATTGTATAGACATACTGTAAAGATAATAATAAAAAAGGTTTATATTTTTTGATAATTAACAAGTAAAAAAAGGACAATTTTGTTTCAAAAAAAAGAAGTTAGGGGAATTGTTTTATACAATTTTTAAAGTCGAATAGCTGTAATTTTTGATCAATTTATTCAGTTTCACTTATTAATTCCTTAACTATAAATATTTTAAAAAAGCTAATAACCGATTAATGCCAATTAACTGTATTTAATTACATGTACTAAGTACTATTTTTTAACTTCGCCTCAAATAATAACAATTATGAATTACGATATTCTTGTTTTAGGAAGTGGTCCGGGTGGCTATGTTGCTGCAATCAGGGCAGCACAATTAGGTTTAAAAGTCGCTGTAGTAGAAAAAGCGGAACTAGGAGGCATATGTCTGAATTGGGGTTGCATTCCCACTAAAGCCTTATTAAAAAGTGCGCAGGTCATGGAATACCTTATGCATGCACAAGATTTTGGAATTAAAATTTCAGGTGTAGAATCAGACTTTTCGGCCATGGTTAAAAGAAGCCGAGGTGTAGCCGATGCCATGAGTAAAGGCGTTCAATTTCTTATGAAAAAAAATAAGATTGACGTAATTGCCGGGACAGGGGTTCTTAAGGCGGGAAGAAATCTCCAGATTACCGCTGCAGATGGACAGGTTCAAAACATAGAAGCTAAAAACATTATTATTGCTACTGGCTCACGATCAAGGGAACTTCCGGGATTAAAACAAGATGGTAAAAAAGTAATCGGTTACCGTGAAGCTATGACTCTTGGAAATAAGCCTGCTTCTATGGTTATAGTTGGTTCAGGAGCTATTGGGGTTGAATTTGCATATTTTTATAATTCTATTGGAACGAAGGTTACCCTGGTAGAATTTATGCCTGAAATAGTTCCAATAGAAGACGAAGATGTTTCTAAACAACTGGCACGTTCTTTTAAAAAATCAGGTATTACTATTATGACTGAATCGTCTGTTGAGTCTGTCGATACAGCTGGCAATGGATGTAAGGTTAATATTAAAACCAAAAAAGGAAATGAAACCATAGAGTGTGATATTGTTTTATCAGCTGTTGGTATTACCGCCAACATAGAAAATATTGGCATTGCCGATGTAGGAATCATTACGGATAAAGGTAGAATTGTTGTAAACGAATGGTATCAAACAAATATTCCCGGCTATTTTGCAATTGGTGATGTATTAAACACTCCTGCCCTTGCACATGTCGCATCACATGAAGCCATAACCTGTATTGAAAAAATTGCCGGCTTACATGTAGAACCTATAGATTATAAAAATGTACCGGGATGTACCTATTGCCAACCTGAAATCGCTTCTGTCGGTTACACTGAAAAAGCCGCGCGTGAAGCAGGTTATGAAATTAAAGTAGGTAAGTTTCCTTTTAGTGCATCGGGAAAAGCAAAAGCGGCAGGACATTCAGACGGTTTTGTTAAGGTAATTTTTGATGCTAAATACGGCGAATGGCTGGGCGCTCACATGATAGGCGCCAATGTAACTGAAATGATTGCTGAAGTAGTCACTGCACGAAAATTGGAAACTACAGGTCATGAAATCATTAAATCCATACACCCCCACCCTACCATGAGCGAAGCCATTATGGAAGCTGCGGCTGAGGCGTATGGGGAGTGTATTCATTTATAGTAGTTAGTAGTTAGTATTTAGCACATAGTACAAAGTACAAAGTACATCTTAATTCATAAATCTAATTTCGAATACATTATAAAGTTATTACATCCTACAAAATACAAAGACCAATGTAAAAAAAATGCTTTGGTCTTAGTACTAAATACTAAGTACTAAATTACTGCACAAACACTTTCACAGTAGCCGAATAATCGTCACTGTACAACTCTAATATATAAACTCCGGCAGCAATACTTTGAAATGAGATTAATTTATTTTGATGTTTACTAAATGTATTCTTTACGCTTTCTTGTATCAGTATTTTTCCATCCATTGATAAAACCTTCAAAGAATAATATTTATCTGATGATTCAGGAAGTGAAACGATAAGTTGTCCGTGTGTTGGATTCGGATAAACAACTAATTTGTCTTTACCATAAATAGAAGATATACCTGTTACAACTTCAATGTATACACTGTCTGTAGCAGGACAACCATTGGCATCGGTAATCGCTACAATAACCATTCCTCCCGTTGAAACGGATATTGACTGAGTTGACTGTGAAGTAGACCAACTGTATGAACTGTATCCAGGTCCTGCGTCAATGGTTAATGACTGACCGCTTTGTAAATAAAGAGTGTCAGCACCTACACTGAAAGAAGGTATTGGGAATATAAAAGCATTTACAGCCAGCGGAAGACCGGTGCAGGAAGAATATGCAACTGCATAATATTGAGTTGTAGCAGAAATATTTGGAGTAACAAAATACTGACCTGTTCCTAATAAATTTCCACCCGGTTGATCGTACCAGGAGATTGAATCAACAGGCTGCGATGAAGATGCCGAAAGCACTACTGTTCCTGAACCACAAATGGCTCCCTCTATTATAGAATTAACCTGTGTTCCACCAAGTATTGCCTTAACAGCAGCACGGGTGCTATGACATGTAGCATTTCCTGTTTCAACATAATAGGTTGTAGTATTTGATAATGGCGGAGTTGTAAAAGAAGATCCGGTACCAACCTGTGTGCCCCCTGAAGCTGCATCGTACCAATAAATTTGCTGTGAAGAGGTTGCCGTTAAATTTACAGATCCGAAACCGCAACGAGTCACATCCGGTGCATTTGGTGGTGCCGGGGCTGCAACTATACTTGCTGTAACCGGAACACGAATACTGTTACAACCGATTCCCGCTTCAGCATAATAGGTAGTTGTCGAGCTTATGAATGGAGTAGTAAAATATGCTCCTGTATCCAGCAAACTGCCGCCTGAAGGTACAGCATACCAATTTACCTGATTATTTGAAATAGCCTGAATTACTAATGTCCCCGGACCACAACGAGAGGTATCGATTAATGTCGGCGCATTCGGCGGTATAGCAATCAGCGCCCGGACTGCAATACGAGCACTTCTGCAGGTATTGCCTGCTTCAACGTAATACGTAGTATTTGTCGAAATGGAAGGTGTATTATAGGTCGATCCTGTTGTAAGTAATGTTCCACCTGTTGGTGCACTATACCAGTAAATTTGTTCCGGTGAAGACGCAGTAAGTGTAAATATTCCGGGACCGCATTTGGAAACGTCATTGGCCGAAGGTATAGCAGGAATAGGAACAATTGTAGCTACAGCGGCTGATCGCGCACTTGGGCAGTTTGCAAATCTTGTTTCAACAAAATAAGTAACTGAAGAGTTAAGATTAGGAGTATTAAATGTAGCACCTGAATCCAAAAGTGTTCCACCTGTTGCTGCTGAAAACCAATAAAGTTGTCCGGCACCGGTAGCACTTAAAAGTAATGAACCGGGTCCACACTTTGAATTTCCGGAAGCAGAAGGAGCAGAAGGAATACTATTAATATATGCGACTACAGGTACGCGTGGGCTATAACAACCTAATATACCAGACTCAGCATAATAAGTAGTTGTTGAAGAGATCGAAGGAGTAGTATAACTTAATCCTGTTCCAACCGCTGTTCCTCCCGATGGCGAGTTGTACCAGTTAACAGGAGAAGAGCTTACTGCAGTTAGTGTTACATTTCCCGGACCACAATTATTTCCATTGGCAACTACCGGGGAAGAAGGATTCGAATTAATTGTTGCCAATACAGGAACACGAGGACTTTTGCAACTTATCCCTGCATCTAAATAATAGGTAACGGTTAAAGAAATAAGTGGTGTAGTATATATTGAACCCGTAAAGAAAGATGTTCCTCCGAAGGGGACAGTATACCAGTTAATTTGTTCGGGAGAGGTTGCAGAAATGGTTAATGAAGCAGGATTGCAACTGAATGCTCCTGATGATACAGGTGCGGCCGGTTGTGGATCTACCTGAGCAATTACGGGTACACGAGGACTGAGGCAACCGTTATTATCTGCTTCTGCAAAATAGGTTGTCGTCGTACTTATAGAGTTAATAGTATAAATATTTCCTGTAGAAAGTATTGTACCTCCTGAAATGGTATTGTACCAATTTACAGTGCCTAATCCATTAGCAGAAATCGATAAAGATCCTGATCCGCAACGCGATGCACCAGTTGTTACCGGTGCAGAATTTGTATTACTAATCACAGCTTCAACAGCAACACGCGAACTTGTACATCCTGCAGCACTAGTTGCTTGACAATAATAAGTTGCAGTTGTTGAAATTGTAGGTGTTGTAT
>JAYURB010000451.1:0-6584 GCA_043756425.1 Bacteroidota bacterium | reverse complement strand
CTTCTTCCATGGCCAAACTTTTTGCTTCAAAGGTTGCTATGGATACAGCCGTTGAAGCCGTGCAAATTCACGGTGGCTATGGCTTTGTAAAAGATTTTCATGTGGAGCGCCTGATGCGTGATGCTAAAATCACACAGATTTATGAAGGCACTTCAGAGGTTCAAAAGATCGTTATCTCCCGTGCCGTGCTCGGTAAATAATTTATTTACATAACATATATTGTAATGAACCCCCTTCGGATTCTGATTCTTTTTTTTATCGTTTTCATTTCAGCCTGTAAACAGCAAAAAGAGTTGGTTTATTTTCAGGGTGCCATTCCTCAACTGGATAAAGACAGCTTGTACAAAGTCAGGATTTATCCCGGCAATATCCTTTCCATAAATATTTTTACGATTAACACTGAAGCATATCCTTACTTGTCTGCTCCAAACCAGTATGCACCAACCGATAACAGATCCGCTTATGAAAAAGGTTATATCGTAAATGAAAAGGGCGAGGTGAAACTGCCGCTAATTGGTAAAGTTCTATTGAAAGGACTTACCCTTGGAGAAGCAACAGCCCTGGTGGAAAACAAATTTCAAACGTTCATTGAAGACCCAATTGTAACTATTAAAAATCTAAGTTATAAAGTAACCGTTTTAGGTGAGGTAAACAAACCCGGTACTTTCAATATTGCAAATGAAAAAGCAAGTCTACCGGAAGTTCTAGGTATGGCGGGAGATTTATCACAATACGCTGATAGAAAAAGTCTCCGCATCATTCGTGAAGAAAACGGTCAGCGCCAGGATTTTTTCGTTGACCTGACAGACTCAAAATCTCTTTCGGCTGCCAGTTACTACCTCCACCCCGATGATATTATTTACGTACAGCCCTTGCCAAGACGTGCTTTCCAGAATATAAGTCCTTCCGTGACACTCTTTACCTCTATCCTTACAACAACAGTTGTCGTACTTACTTTTATTCTTACCCGGAAATGATAAACAATCAGGAAATCCGCAGAAACGACGATGAGATTGACTTGCGTTTATTCTTTCATAACATAAGAAGGAAGTGGCACTATTTTGTTATTTCTCTGCTGATATTTGCTTTGGCCGCTTTTCTTTATATACGTTTTACATTGCCCGTTTACGAAGCAACTTCCAGTGTACTTATTAAGGACAGCAAAAAAACTTCAAAAAATATTGAAGATATATTAACAGGTGATCTCTTTGGCAATACTAAAAACATTGCTACGGAAATTGGCATTCTACGCTCGCGCTCTGCTTTTGAAGAAACAATACAGGAACTAAATCTCGGCATCAGTTATTTTTCTAAAAGAAGTTTGTTCAGCTACCCTATTTACAAAACAATTCCATTTAGCGTAAATGTAATAAACATCAAAGATGGAATTTATGATGAAAAGTTCCGGCTAACGATTCTTGATAATTCCCGATTTGCACTGGAATTAAAAGCCGACAATAATTCTCTTAACGATTATAAATATGCAGGCACCCATCGTTTCGGAGAAGAAATTAAAACTCCATTTTTTAGTCTGTCTGTTAGCCGAAATGAAAATGCTTTCGATCTATCAAAGGAGGATGAGTATTATTTCGTCATTAACTCCATGAATAAGTTATTCTCTTATTATAATGATAAGATGAAGGTGGAACCCATTAATAAAGATGCCACCATCGTTCAGATAACTGTACAAGACAATATTCCTGAGCGCGCTGTTGATTTCTTAAATGCTATGGGCGTTGTTTATATTAACCGTGATGTGAAAGATAAATCATCCGTAGCCGCGCTTACGCTGAAATTTGTCGATGAACAACTGGAAGAAATCAGCAAAACCCTGAACAGTACAGAACTTGAATTGCAAAAATTCAAAGAGAAAAAAGGAACCGTCGACCTCAGCGAAGAATCCAAAACATATCTCGAAAGAGTTACTGCTGTTGACGAAGATAAAATGAAAGCCGAGATTAGTCTGCGCACATTGGATTATCTCTACGATTATGTCTCCGGAAATAAAGACGTAGAAAGTTTCGCTCCCTCCAGCATGGGCAATCCCGACCCGCTCCTGGTTGAACTCATTACTAAACTCAAAGAGCTGCAAAGCAAACGCAAAAGTCTGATGTATGGCAGCAGCCAGCAATCGCCTGCCGTGAAAGTGATTGACGAACAAATTGAGCAAGCCAAACGATCGATCATTGAAAACATTAATAACATCAGGAATATGACCCGGTCGAACCTGCAGGGCTTGAGTAAGCAGCTTGTTGAATACGAAAGCCTGATTCGTAAAATCCCAAATATGGAAAGGGAATTGCTGGGCATACAAAGGAATTTTTCTGTGAATGAAAATATTTACCTCTACCTGCTTCAGAAAAAAGCGGAGACAGGAATAGCCAAAGCAACGGCTGTTTCTGATAATAAAGTACTGGATACAGCTTCGCTCAATGACATACCTGTTATTCCTAACCGTAAAGCAGTACTTATCATTACCCTGATTCTGGCACTTGTACTGCCTGTCATCATAATTCTTTTACAGGGATATTTTAAAAACACAATCAGTAACCGCGCCGATGTAGAGAAGCTGACCAAGATACCAATCATTGGTGTTGTCGGACATTTGAGTACAGGAGATCGCCTTATTGTATCCTCCAAACCAAAGTCATCTATTGCGGAAGCATTTCGCTCTATACGAGCTAACCTCATGTTCTTTGGTTTGGCTGATCAGCACAAGATTGTTTTGGTAACTTCTTCTGTCGGCGGCGAAGGGAAATCCTTCTCTACATTAAATCTTGCTACAGTTCTTTCTCTACAGCATCATAAAGTTATTATTGTCGGCATGGATCTCAGGAAGCCGCAATTGATACATGATCTGGGCGTTGAAAATACCGATGGTGTAAGCACGCTTCTTATTGGAAAATCGACCTTGGAAAAAGTAATTCAGAAAACAAATATTGAAGGACTTGATATTATCCCTTCCGGACCGATTCCACCAAACCCTGCCGAACTTCTTTCAAAAAAAGAAACCTTGGTTCTGCTCGACACGCTTCGAGAGAGATACGACTACATTCTCATTGACACACCACCGGTTGGCATTGTAAGCGATGCTATGGTACTTATGAACTATGCCGATATCAATGTTTTTATTTTACGTGAAAATTATTCGAAGAAAGAATACATCAAAACCATTAACGATTACTATGCACAGGGAAAAGTAAAAAACCTCTGCATACTTTTAAACGATGCCGGCGTGAACCAGCGTTACGGTTATGGATATGGATACAGTTATGGTTATTATGGTTATGGGTATTACGATGAAGAGAAGAAAAAGAAAAGTTTTTTTAAGAGAGCTCGTAGGAAAGATTAATATTCCCGTTGCGAAACGTTGCGCATCGTTGCGCCGTTGCGTTTAAAACACAATTAAATTTACTTGCGAATAATAAATTATTGCATTAATGGTACTTTCTTTTGAAGGCTGATACTTTATTTAGATTTTTTCTTAAACGCAGAGGCGCCAAGGTCCGCAAAGGTTCGCAACGGAAAAAAATCATATAGCTTCAAAAACCCTCTCCATCAGCATACTCCGTGATCCTTTTATAAGAATGAAAGAATCTTTAATAGGATTTGACCGAACCCATTCTGCAGCCTTTTCCGAATCTTCAAAAAACATGCATGAAATTGTATCACTGTAAGGACGAAAATTCTTTCCTACAAGAAAGATTTTTTCAAAACGACATTCCTTTAATTGCTCAACAATGCGTTTGTGCTCTGCTTCACTTTCATCACCAAGCTCTGCCATTTCACCAAGAAAAATAATTTTATTTTCACCCGGCATATTTTTAAAATTATTAATTGCAGCCTCCATACTTGTCGGATTTGCATTGTAGGCATCAAGAACAATTGTATTGCTGCCTTTTTTCACCAATTGCGAACGACTGTTATCAGGCTGATACGATTCGATGGCTTTGCAAATTTTATCGGCATCGATGCCAAAATAATTTCCAATGCAAACAGCACTCAGGATGTTTTCAAAATTATACGAGCCTACGATAGAAGAATTTATTGTACCGGACTTTTCTCCGCATGTCCATTGTACTGATAAAAAAGGTTGTTCTCTAATCAATTTACCTTTGCAGTAAACATTTTCCTTCGTTCCGTATTTTACTATTTTAGGAAGCTTACATTTCTCTGCCATTGAAACTAAATGTGCATTATCGTCATTTAGAAAAACCGCTTCTCCATTTTGAGCTATCCATTCATACAGTTCGCCTTTACCCTTCTTCACTCCTTCAAATCCGCCAAAGCCCTCTAAATGCGCTTTGCCTACATTGGTAATAAGTCCGAAATCGGGCTCTGCAATGTTGCAATAACTTTCAATTTCATTTTGATGGTTCGCTCCCATTTCAATGACAGCAAATTCTGTTTCCTCTTTAACGTATAAAAGCGTAAGCGGAACACCAATGTGGTTATTCAGATTTCCTTTAGTAGCAAGCGTATTGAATTTTTGTGAAAGCACCCGATTGATAAGCTCCTTCGTTGTTGTCTTTCCATTCGAACCGGTTATAGCCAAAAAAGGTATTTCACATTGATGGCGATAATAGTTTGCAAGATTCTGCAATGCTATTAAAGCATTATCAACAAGAATAAAACGCGAATCTTTCTCATAAGCAGCTTCGTCGATAACAGCGTAAACTGCTCCTTTGGAAAGTGCATTTTCTGCAAAAGCATTGCCGTTAAAAGTTGGGCCTTTCAAAGAGAAGAATATAGAACCGGGAATAATATTCCTGCTGTCTGTGCTTATAAATGGATGTTCCTTGAATAGTTGATATAGCTTTTTCAAAGTGTTAAACTTAGAATTTGATATTGGTTTTTAGTAGTCTGCAGATTTTCTTTAGGAAATGTGGTAAATATCTGATTTTTGAGGATTTTTATAGAAGATTTTACTAACAATTCTTCAACAATTGATCGTTATTTTCCAAAAAAACCTTACTTTCGCGCTCTCAAAATAAAAACCCACCTTATATATACTTCAAATGGCGAATATTGGTAAAATTTCTCAGATTATCGGTCCTGTAGTTGACGTTAGTTTCGATACAGCGGGAACGACCCTTCCAAACATCCTTGACTCATTAGAAATTGATCGTCCGGGTATGCCTCCACTGGTTTTAGAATGCCAGCAGCATATTGGCGAAGATACCGTGCGTGCAATTGCCATGGAATCGACTGACGGACTCATGCGCGGATTACCTGTGCGTTCTACAGGTTCCCCTATTATGATGCCAGCAAGCGATGCAATTAAAGGACGACTGTTTAATGTAACCGGTGATGCTATCGATGGAATTGGCATTGTGTCGAAAGACAAAGGCGTACCTATTCACCGTCAGGCTCCGCGTTACGAAGATCTTTCTACAGAATCGGAAGTTCTCTTTACGGGAATTAAAGTTATTGACCTTATCGAGCCTTATGTAAAAGGTGGTAAGATCGGTTTGTTTGGTGGTGCAGGTGTTGGTAAGACAGTATTGATCATGGAATTGATTAACAATATTGCAAAAAGTTATGCAGGTCTTTCTGTTTTCGCCGGAGTTGGTGAGCGTACACGTGAAGGAAACGATCTTTTACGTGAGATGATTGAATCCGGCGTTATCCGTTACGGTGATGCTTTCAAACACTCCATGGAAAGTGGTGGTTGGGATCTCAGCAAAGTTGACAAAACAGAGCTTGGAAAATCTCAGGCTACACTTGTTTTCGGACAGATGAATGAGCCACCGGGAGCACGTGCACGTGTTGCACTTTCAGGATTGACAGTAGCAGAATACTTCCGCGACGGTGATGAGAAATCCGGCGGTCGTGATATATTATTCTTCATTGATAACATCTTCCGATTTACCCAGGCGGGTTCTGAAGTATCGGCCCTTTTGGGACGTATGCCTTCAGCCGTAGGTTACCAGCCAACGCTTGCAACTGAAATGGGATTGATGCAGGAGCGAATCACCTCTACAAAAAGAGGATCTATTACTTCCGTTCAGGCCGTTTACGTTCCTGCGGATGACCTTACCGATCCCGCTCCGGCAACAACGTTTGCTCACTTGGATGCAACAACTGTACTTAACAGAAAGATTGCAGAGCTTGGAATTTATCCGGCGGTTGATCCTCTCGATTCAACATCACGTATCCTTACTCCACTTATCGTTGGTGAGGAACATTACAATACAGCACAACGCGTAAAAAATATCCTTCAGCGCTACAAAGAACTTCAGGATATCATTGCCATCCTTGGTATGGACGAATTAAGCGACGAAGACAAACTCGTTGTTTCCCGTGCCCGTCGTGTTCAACGATTCTTATCACAGCCTTTCAACGTTGCAGAACAGTTCACCGGACTTAAAGGTGTTATCGTTCCAATCGAAGAAACCATTAAAGGCTTTAACATGATTATGAATGGTGAAGTTGATGAATACCCTGAAGCAGCTTTCAACCTGGTTGGAACAATTGACGATGCTATTGCTAAGGGTAAGAAATTGTTAGCGGAAAGTAAATAACTATAATTCGTTAATTAGCTAATTCGTTAATTAGCTAATTAACGAATTAGCTAATTAACG
>JAYURB010000450.1:0-2833 GCA_043756425.1 Bacteroidota bacterium | reverse complement strand
TTTTAGCAGGTATTGTTTGGTTTGCTTCCAGGAAAAAGAGTTAAGAATTACAGTATTGGGAATAGTCCGGGGCATTTGTTTTAATGTATAAATTTATAGCTAAAAGAAACCTGTTTTAACTAGGTTTATCGGAAAGTAATAAGTACATTACTTAAAATGAAATACTAAACTCTTAGATGCAGAAATTTTTTTTACTGATTTTATTATTCTGGTCTTGTTCAACAGGACCACAGCCAATTGTTGCAGGTAAAGATCAATGCCAGGGATGTAAAATGGTTGTTGTCGATGAACGTTTTGGGACAGAAATCATTTCTAAGAAAAATAAGGTATTCAAATTTGACGACATAGCCTGCATGATTGATTTTATGAAGTCAGGAGCAATTGAAAAAACGGAAATAAATATGATCCTTTTGGTTAATTATAATGATAAAAATAATTTCATCAATGCTGAGCAAGTTGTATTTCTTTCAAGCGCCGATTTGCATTCTCCTATGAATGGTAATGCAGCTGCATTTGCAAGCAATGAAGAAGCATTAAAGCTCCAAGCGGAAAAAGGCGGAGAAATTACTGAATGGCAAAAATTGTACGATAGAAAGAAATGAAATTGAGAATAGCATTTTTTTTACTTGGGCTGTTTTATAATAGTTTTGCTATTGCAAAAATACTTGTCATTGGAAAAGGAGAACAATTCGCAACTATTAAAGAAGCCGTATTTAAAGCTCGTGAAAACGACACGCTTCAAATCAGAAGCGGTATTTACAGAGAAGGTAATATAGTTATTTCAAAATCACTTAGTATGGCCGGGGAAACAAATACTATTCTTGAAGGTGAAAATAAATTTGAAATACTTACGGTATCGGGCAAAAATTTTTTTATTCGGGGAATTACCTTCAGGAATTCAGGTTACTCTTCCATGAATGACTTCGCCTCCATTAAAGTAATTGATGCTTCCCGATTTACTTTGGAGAACAACAAAGTAATTGATGCACATTTTGGTATTCACATTTCTAACTGTTCTTCTTTTAACGTAAGGGACAATGTCATAGCAGGAAACCCGGGAGAAGAACAAAGCACAGGCAATGGAATACATTTATGGAAATGCAATCATGCCTTTATTATTAATAACAAGGTTTCAGGCCATAGAGATGGTATTTATTTTGAATTTGTTACTGAATCGCATGTAATTAATAACAAGAGCGAAAAAAACATACGCTACGGACTACATTTCATGTTTTCGAATAATGATCTTTATCGTTTCAACAGATTTTCCGAAAACGGTGCAGGCGTTGCTGTAATGTTTTCTCATCATGTAGATATGGTGCAAAACACATTTATCAATAATCGCGGAGGAGCCTCGTACGGACTTTTACTTAAAGAAATTTCCGACGGAACAGTAGATCGAAATAATTTTGAAGGAAATACCATTGGAATTTTTATGGAGGGTGTCAACCGATTCTCTGTCATGAAAAATAAATTTGAAAATAACGGATGGGCATTTAAAATCCAGGCCAGTTGTACAGACATTAAGGTGTTTAAAAATAACTTTAGTGGTAATACCTTCGACGTGGCAACAAACGGAACCCTTATGCTGAATAAATTCGAGAATAATTATTGGGATAAATACGAAGGGTACGATATTAATAACGATGGCATTGGTGACATTCCTTACCATCCTTCCAGTTTATTTTCTACTATTGCAGAGGATATGCCGTATGCAATGATATTATATAGAAGTTTTATTGTCATGTTGCTTGAACGCACGGAAAAAGCAATTCCGGCAGTTACCCCTGAAAATCTTCAGGATGAAAAACCTTTTATGAAGCCGGTATTATGATTATTGAAACAAATAAACTGGTTAAAAATTTTGGCAGGCTAAAAGTGCTTAATGAAGTAAACCTAAAGATTGAAAAAAGTTGCTGCATGGCAATGATAGGCCCCAACGCTTCAGGAAAGACTACTCTAATTAAATCAATTCTTGGACTTGTTATTCCAACATCCGGTTCTATTTCATTTAAAGACAAACCTGTTTTATCCGAATGGGAATATCGTAAACATATTGGTTACATGCCTCAGATTGGACGATATCCCGATAATATGATGATTGGTCAACTCTTTAAAATGATATCTGAATTACGCAATACACCGCTTAAGGATTGTGACACGGAATTAATAGAAAAATTTAAAATTGAAAGCATCTATTCAAAAAGAATGGGAACATTAAGCGGAGGAACAAGACAGAAAATAAGTGCTTGTCTGGCTTTTTTATTTAACCCCGATGTCCTGATCCTTGACGAACCCACTTCCGGACTGGATCCCGTATCAAACGAGATATTAAAAGAAAAAATTCTTGCCGAAAGAAAAAAGGGTAAGCTGGTATTGATTACGTCCCACATTTTAAGCGATCTTGATGAACTTGTTGATGAAATACTTTTTATGCAAGATGGGAACATAAGACTAAAGAGTACTCTTGAAGAGCTAAGGAATGAAACCGGCGAAGTAAAATTGTCTAAGGCCATTGCTAAAGTAATGGGTCACCAACAACATGAACAAACTTTTTAAATACGTATTTCTCGACATTATTCGGAGTAAAATTATTTTATTTTATTCCCTGGCACTCTTGGCCATAAGCCTGAGTATATTTAATATTTCAGATTCGCCGGTGAAAGCAATTGTAAGTTTGATGAACATCCAGCTCATCGTTTTGCCTTTGATCTGCGGAATTTTCTCTACGATATATTTTTATAATTCTTCTGAGTTCATAGAATTGCTCGTAGCACAGCCCATTAAAAGGAGAACAATCTTTTTTGGAATTTTGTTATCACTGATATTTGCG
>JAYURB010000449.1:0-6590 GCA_043756425.1 Bacteroidota bacterium | reverse complement strand
ATTAGTATTGAATTTCATATACTTTTGGCTAAATATAAACTAATCATAATCAGCCAAAAATATATATATTTTTTATGTTTTGGCTAAATAAAACACTAAACCAATGAAATTATTGTAAATTTGAAATAAAAAAACTTGAATGCAAACCCTAATCGGAAGAGATCAAGAAAAAAAAATCCTGAACCAGGCCTTATCATCGTCGGATGCTTCTTTGGTGGTAATTTACGGTAGAAGGAGAATAGGAAAAACGTATCTGATCCGCGAATACTATAAAAACCATATCCGATTTGAATTAACCGGAATGAAAAATGGTACTCTGAAGCAACAACTGAGTCAGTTTGGGAAATCAATGCAGACTGCAACAGGATCAGCTCTCCGACTTTCGGCTCCTGCAAACTGGACAGAGGCTTTTCATGCACTAGAGCAATTTCTTTCTACACTTGACAAAAGAAAAAAATCTGTAGTCTTTTTCGATGAGTTTCCATGGCTTGATGGAAAGCGTTCGGAATTCCTGGCTTCCTTCGAACATTTTTGGAATACCTGGGCGACTCGCAACAACAATATTATCATTGTAGTGTGCGGATCAGCGGCATCATGGATGATTAAACATGTCGTGAAAAACAAAGGCGCACTCCACCAGAGAATAACTCACCGTATAAGATTGATGCCATTCACACTAAGAGAAACGGAAACCTACCTTAAGAGCCGTAATATCAACTTGGACCGCTACCAAATACTTCAAATCTACATGGCAATCGGAGGTATTCCTGAATACCTGAAGAACATTCAAAAAGGAGAGAGTTCTACACAAATAATCGAAAAAATATGTTTTGCAAAAGATGGAATTTTGTCCGGAGAATTCAAAACACTATATCAGTCACTGTTTGATAGAAGCACTGTCCACATCAAAGTAGTCGAAAAACTTTCTTCGGCGATGAGGGGCATGACTCGCAATGAACTAATAATAGCATGCGGTTTAACTTCCGGAGGAACAACAACAGAAATTTTAGCTGAGCTGGAAGAATCAGGATTTATAAGATCATCCTTGCCGTACGACAGAAAAACAAAAGACTTAATTTATTTTATGAACGATGAATATTCATTGTTTTATCTGAAATTCATAGCAGGAAAAAAGATTTCGGGGAAAGACAACTGGATCAGGATGAGTACAGGAAATTCTTATATAGTATGGAGTGGAATGGCATTCGAGGCTGTATGTATGAAACACACCGAACAAATAAAAACAGAACTTGGTATCGGAGGTGTTCAAACCCTGGAAAGTGCCTGGCGTTTTGTACCGGGAAAAGGTGAAGATGGTGCACAAATCGACCTTATTATTGACCGTGCTGATAAAACGATAAACCTCTGCGAAATGAAATTTTATAACAATGAATTCATTATTGATAAGTCTTATGCGGAAAAATTAAAAAGAAAAAAGCAAGTGTTCGCCGAAAAAACAAAAAACAAAAAAACTTTATTTCTTACCATGATATCAACATACGGATTAAAGAATAATACTTATTCAAACATATTGATTCAAAACAGTATTACTATGGATGCATTGTATAGCACCTAATAAGTATCAGCACTTTATAACTTTTTATACTCAATTAAAGTTAGAAGACATTTCCTGCTAATTATAAAATTTACTATCTTTTTCTTTGCCATTTTTAAAAAAACCTGCCTTTGCACCCAGCTGCGACGGACTTGCTACTCCAACTTTGCTTCTCATCATCTCTCAAAAATAATAAAAGTAACGACGCTTCGACGGTCCCGATAGCTATCGGGACCGTCGAAACGTCGTCGGTTTTGTTATGTTTCTTGAGATGTAGGGAAGGAATTTTGGGTAAGCAAATCCGTCACAACGGGGGGCAACCACCTCGGTACAGAAGCCGGTTATTTTTTCGGGGCAATTTATTTTAGGTATGCACGGATGGTAGCATGGAATTTTCTAAAAGGAAATTCTTCATAGCAGGATACATCAAGAACTGGTTTTACTCTGCAAATTTTTTTACAACCTTTCAAATCTAGTCAGTACCTACAGTTCCATCCTATTAGGTCACATTTCTTAATCTTCATGTTGTATGAATACTGCTTCGACAGTTGGAGATGTATTGACAAATGTGTGAATTATGCAACTTATTTTAATAGTTATGTAGCAAATTAGAATTCAAAGATGAGTTACTTGTGAGACGTAAAATCTAATTTACCGAAAGCCAAAGAGTGTATTAATATTTCCGGTCGATTTCATGACTGTGAAAGAGTTAATATGAGGTTTAAACATACTATCGAATACTAAATTTATAAAGTGAATTTAAAATCTTTTAACATCCTGCTTGCCGATGACGATACTGACGATTGCATTTTTTTTAAAAAAGCATTGGAAGAATTGCAACTAGACACGCACCTTACTACCGTGAATGATGGAGAAGAACTGATGAAATATCTGGATAAAAATTCAGAAAATCTCCCTGATGTTCTTTTTCTCGACCTGAATATGCCAAGCAAAACAGGTTTCGAATGTTTAACCGAAATAAAAGAAAACGAAACACTTAAAAATCTTCCTGTTATTGTATTTACCATATCATTTGGAAAGGGTATTAGCTTAGAACAGGGTTTGGCGAATACGCTCACATGGATCGGAGCGGAAGAATATATCCGCAAGCCCAGTAATTTTGAACAGTTTAAACAGATTATTTATAAGGTGATAATAAAATTGCAGAAAAAAGATCTTCTGACAGATAAAGGTGAAATTCTTGATTAGTACACTTAAAAATGAAAAATTGAAAGGCATTCCTGTAGTTATGTTCTCCACCTCCAACTCGTGGGATACTATAAACATGCTCTCCAAAAGCGGAGCACATGTTTATATTCATAAACCCAACGATTTTAAACAACTCAAACAAGTACTTCATCATGCACTCCCTATTGCTGTAGATAAAATATTTTCACACGGCCCGTTAAAATACTTCCTCAACGCTTGAACCTAAAACAACTAAATATATTACTTGCCGATGACGACACGGACGATTGCCTCTTTTTTAAAGAAGCAGTAGAAGAATTGCTTCTGCCTACGAAGCTTACTACCGTAAATGACGGGGAACAACTCATGCATTACCTGACCCATGAAGTAAGGGCGCAAAATTTTTCTCCTTTACTTCCTGATGTGCTTTTCCTTGACATCAATATGCCACGCAAAAACGGCAAGGAATGTTTAATGGAAATGAAACTCAACAGTAAACTGAAGCACTTTCCTGTCATAATGTTCTCCACGTCCTATGAAAAAGAGGTAGTGAACCTGCTTTACAATAATGGTGCTCACTACTTTATTCGCAAGCCCCCTGAATTTTTAATATTCAAAAAAGTAATTCAACAAACGCTTGCGCTTATTATGCAAGAACTGCCCTATGAAAAGAAAGGAAATATTTCACAACCGACGAGGGAAAGGTTTGTGCTCACAGTACAAAACAGTTCAATTGATTAGAGGATAAATTAAACCAAACACCATAATCAGAACAGCAAATGATTAAAATAAAAAATACAGATGAGGTAACTATTGTTCGCGCAGAACTTGCTTTTCAAAAAGAAGAATATGAAAAGCTGTTAGCAGAGTTAATTCTTGCCCGCAAAGAACTTGTCTTTCAGAAAGAAGAGAAAGTGAAACGGGCAGCGGAGTTAGGCATTGCCAACATAGAGCTTGCTTTTCAGGACGAGGAAAAGGGAAAAAGGGCAGCAGAGTTGGGCATTGCCAACATAGAACTTGCCTTTCAGGATGAAGAAAAGGGAAAACGTGCCGCAGAGTTAGGCATTGCCAACAAAGAACTTGTCTTTGAAGACGAAGAAAAAGGGAAGCGGGCAGCAGAGTTAAGCATTGCCAATAAAGAACTTGTTTTTCAAAACATAGAGAAAGAAAAGCGTGCAGCAGAACTGGGCATTGCCAACAAAGAACTTATATTTCAAAATGCAGAGAAGGAAAAGCGTGCAGCAGAGCTGGGAATTGCTAACAAAGAACTTATCTTTCAAAACAAGGAGAAAGAAAAACGGGCAGAAGAATTAATCATTGCCAATAAAGAACTTGCCTTTCAAAACGAAGAAAAAGAAAAACGGGCAGCAGAGCTGGGTATTGCTAATAAAGAACTTGCCTTTCAAAACGAGGAAAAAGAAAAAAGAGCGGCAGAGTTAGGCATTGCCAACAAAGAACTTGCTTTTCAAAACGAAGAAAAAGAAAAACGGGCAGCAGAATTAATCATTGCCAACAAAGAACTTGCCTTCCAAAATGAAGAGAAGGGAAAACGTGCCGCTGAGTTAATTATTGCCAATAAAGAATTGCTTGCATTCACCTATATATCAAGTCATGATTTGCAGGAGCCATTGCGCAAAATACAAACCTTTGCAACTATTTTATTGGAAAAAGAAACGCTGACTGACAATGGCAAATATAATTTTCAGCGGATGCAATTAGCAGCCGGAAGAATGCAGCAACTCATTGACGATTTACTTGCCTTCTCCCGCATTGCCACTACAGAGCTCAAGTTTGAAAAAACAGACCTAAAATTAATTGTAGAAGAAGTAAAATCAGAATTAAAGGATACCATCCAGGAAAAGCACGCCACCATCGAAGCCACTGAACTCGGCACTGCCAACATAATCGCTTTTCAGTTTCGCCAGCTTATGTACAACCTTATAAGCAATGCCCTTAAATTTTCACAGCCCGACATACACTCACACATCATCATAAAGAGCGGCATAGTAAAAGGCAATAAATTAATTAGCGAAAAACTTTCACCTGAAAAAGATTATTGCCATATAACCGTCAAAGATAACGGCATTGGCTTTGAATCTCATTTCAGCGAACGGATTTTTGAAGTGTTTCAAAAACTTCACGGCAAAGAAGTATATGGAGGTACGGGCATCGGACTTGCTATCGTAAAAAAAATAGTTGAGAATCACAGCGGCATTATCATTACCACAAGCGAGTTAAAGAAAGGTGCAACATTTGATATTTATTTTCCTGAAAACTAAAGGAATTATTTACAACGGTTCAGTCTCATTTAATATTTCATGGATAAGTTTACTTCACTGCATTTGCTATGAACGTAGCAAGTTGCTTTCAGTTATGCGCAACACTTTATTATCAGTAATTATCCTCATATAAAACATAAAATACGCTCCGAAGAATTTTGTTTTTCTATACGTTTTCTTGCAATGTCACAGCTTAAATAATAGTCGCCTTCAGTATTTTGATGGCGGTGCAAATCAGAAAATAAATTATAAAGTTTTCACTCTGTATTAATTGCCATGAACTCTCATACTCCCATTTACCAAGCCAGAAACGTTTATAAGCAATTGGATCAGTTAACTCATAACTCTTTAAGGTATTGACATAATCATCATCGAGTGAAGGATTGTCCTGCGGTAAAGCAGGAATAAATATTTTGTTGGCTGGTAAAGTCCCTTTTCTAAAAGGTAAATAAAATTCTCATTACAAAAACGAGTCACGATCAGGATTACATGTTAATAATATTTTTCTTTTTATGTTTAAGTTCGGAACTTTGAGACGTAGTAAAGAGAGTAAAACGTTCCGACAACGCTCTGAAATTTCATTTGCTTCATCGATCCAAATATGGCTTGCTTCTATTCCACACAAAAATCCGTAATAACTTTGTTCATTTACGGCTGTAGGACTCAAATCCATTAGCAGGATTTCGCTCCCGTTCCCAAATATGATTTTATTTGCAGTTTGATTGAATGTATAATGTTCGCCTTCTTTAATTTGCCATTTATTACATTCTGTAAAGAATGAAACGAGCGTGAATTGTTTGAGTCTTTAAAGTTCGGCTCGTCCTATAATACCTCTGGAGCCTGGATATTGCAACGCCATCATTAACATCCACATTGACCCTAATACTGATTTGCCACCGCCTTTTGCTCCGCCATAGCAAACCTACTTAACGGTATCGCTGAAAAGTATTTGTAAAGCCGCCTTCTGTTTGTCGGTATGAGTAATATCGACTACTGGCTGTGGTTTGTATTTCTTTTTTGGTGGCATTGAAAACCAGTCTTAAAACTTTTGCTGGTGTTCAATAAATACTAATAGAAAAGCTCGCTTGATAATTTGAAATACCTGAAATTCAGGAGGTCTGCATAATAACTAAATTTCCAAAAAATAGTATTATATTCGAGAAGTCCAATAACTATCTCATGAAAAGGTCAGAATCGAACAAGAAAATTTATGATTTACTTAATTCCGAAATCTATAACGAAAAAAATCTTGATTTACCTGATATTTCAATTAGCTTAATAGATGAGGATTATAGAAATATTGCTGGCCTAAGCGATATAATGATTCATTGTAGAAACACTCAAATTGTTTCAAACCCAGGACTTGTGTTCGATATAAAGAATGACATTGAATATCATAAAATAGAAATTCAATGTACAAAGAAATCGATTTGGAATTACGATCAAATTGTAGTATATAATTATAAAAATTGTAACTATTCAGTTCCTCTGAAAAACTGAGGTTATTAACAGTTTATCGACAGTTATCAATTAGTATTTTTAGAAAACACGATTTAGATGAAGAGAAA
>JAYURB010000448.1:0-2836 GCA_043756425.1 Bacteroidota bacterium | reverse complement strand
AGAATTTGAGAATTTGAGAATTTAAAAATGATAACTAAAATAAAAAAAATTATTGTGGGCAATAATTTGTCGATTATATTGACTTATCGGATTTTATTCTCCAGGGTTTTGGATAATAATTATTAATTCTATTACCCAGATTTTTCAACCAGCCTAATGCATGGGTTTGAAAACGAGCAATGACCCAGCCTTTTGCGACACCGGTAATTTCAGGGGTACCTCCCCTTAGGTATTCTATAGCTTGCTTTTCATTAAAATCAATATAAGAAAAATCCTTTCTGAGATAATTTGATAATGCAACTGATTCAGAGGGAATAAAATCTTCACCCTTGATTTCGCCTAAATTTATACCGGCATGACGGACATATAAATTATCCGACAAAACATTGAACCATTGCTTATGTTCATTGGGAATAGCAAACAAACGCCCCTCTTTTAAAACCGGATAAAACTCAGTAGGGTTTTCGATGAAATCTTCGAGAATCACTTTATAATTATTTTTTACACCTGTATTCTTCTCATTTTTTATTCTGTATTTCTCTCCTGATCCCTTCTGAAGAAGAGAAATGTAAAATCCTTCACCACGGATACGATGCGGGAAAAAGGCCAATCCATCTAATTTAGTAAGTATGCCTTCATATGAATTTTCAATATCAATTTTTTTTAATCCATACTTTTGGATTAGATTATTTACCTGAGCATCATTCTCCTCTTCTTCAAAAGTACATGTGCTATAAATAAGAAAACCTCCCGGAGCAAGAGTTTCGTAAGCATAAGAAAGAATTTCATTCTGACGTGTTGAGCACTTGTGAACAATTTCAGGCGACCATTCTTCTATTGCATCTTTGTCCTTGCGAAATAATCCTTCGCCGCTGCAAGGGGCATCGACTAAAACAACATCAAAAAATCCTTTCAAACGATTAAAGTCTGACGGTTCATTTTGGGTAACAATTACATTCGCACATCCCCATTTGATTATGTTTTGACGAAGGATGCTGTTGCGGGCAGGTACAACTTCATTACTGACTAAAAGATCTTCCTTATTCATTAAAGATAACAGATGGGTACTTTTTCCTCCGGGAGCTGCACACAAGTCAAGTACCTTAAATGGAGATTCCAATATTTTTTTTATCTGTATAAATGGCACTTCAAGAAATTGCGAGCTTGCATCCTGAACATAATAGCACCCTGAATGAAAAAGCGGGTCAAATGTAAATGAAGGTCGTGTGGAAAGATACTTGCCTTCTTTCGACCAGGGTATTTTTACTTCCTTTGTAAATTCATCGATCCTTTTGAAAGGATTCATGCGAATACTTATCGGTGCGGGTTCAGACAAAGAGGCAATGAACTTATCAAATTCATTTCCGGTGAAAACTTTGGCGCGGTCGAGAAATTGTTGAGGGTAATTAGTCATGTAGTAAAATCAAAGTACAAAGTACAAAGAATTTTGGAGAAAGAATTTTGATTTTTTTGAGAATAAAACTTTGTACATTGGCGGACATTATTAATTAAGTAAAAATATAACTTCGTGAGTGCTTTGTGCCTCCTTTGTGATCTTTGTGGTTAAAAGAAACCCTTAATTTTACCACAAAGATCACAAAGGAGACACAAAGATTACACAAAGGAAAAAAGAAGCAATGAATTTAAATGCGTAAAATAACTCTTACTACTCAGATTATTATTGGTTTACTGGCGGGTATTATTCTCGGGGCGTGGTATAGAAGCAACTGGCCGGATCCGGAGCAGATAAAACCGTTTTCTGACAATATGCATTTGTTCAGTGATATTTTCCTGCGGCTTATTAAGATGATTATTGCGCCGCTTGTATTTTCATTGTTGCTAACGGGTATTGCAAAAGCGGGAGATTTCAAGACTGTGGGAAGAATAGGCTTGAAGACGATGATTTATTTTACGGGAGCGACTCTATTAGCGCTTATCCTCGGACTTGTGATTGTAAATATATTCGAACCGGGGAAAGTCTTGCACATGGAAGCTGCTAATACAGCGACTGTAGCAGCAAAAGAATTTAATGCGGGGGAATTCATTAAAAATATTTTTCCTGAAAGCATTATTGATGTAATGGCCCGAAACCAGATATTACCCATTATAATTTTTGTTCTTTTTTTCGGTGTAGCTGTTTCATCTATGCACGAGAAAGGGAAAATAATTATCGATTTTTTTGATGCACTCGGTCATGCCATGCTTAGGGTAACTTCTTATGTTATGAAGCTGGCTCCTTTAGCGGTATTTGGTGCTATGTCGTCGGTAATAGCATTGAAAGGGATTGGAATACTCGGCGGGTACATGAAAATAATACTCTGCTTCTTTGGAGGATTATTGTTTTTTATTTTTGGCGTATTATTTCTGATTTGTTTTTTGTTTAAGATTGATTTTCGAAATCTTTTAGCACATGTGAAAGAACCGATGCTTCTTGCTTTCAGCACAGCAAGCAGCGAAGCAGCAATGCCGAAGACTATTCTCGGATTGGAGCGTTTTGGTTGTCCGCCGAAAATTGTAAGCTTCGTTTTACCGCTTGGATACTCATTCAATCTCGACGGTTCTATAATGTACATGACTTTCGCCACAATGTCTATTGCACAGGCTTATGGTATTGAAATTACAACAGGACAACAAGTTACGATGATGCTGATTTTACTTGTTACAAGCAAAGGAATGGCCGGAGTTCCACGTGCTTCTTTGGTAGTTATTGCAGGAATGCTTCAGACTTTTTCTATACCTCAGGAGGGATTGACCTTATTATTGGCTATCGACTGGCTGCTCGATATGGGACGATCAGCAACAAATGTGATGGGAAATGCTGTGGCTACAGCTGTGG
>JAYURB010000447.1:0-2839 GCA_043756425.1 Bacteroidota bacterium | reverse complement strand
CTTCTGTTGCATTAATTACAGGATTTGCAGGATTTGCAATCAGTATTGTTTGAATCTTGAAAACAGATTTAACTTTTAAATTAAGAATAAAAGGATTGCATGGTAAATGCACCTGATTTATTCTTTTTTCGTGAAAAATACCCTCAAAATTGAGGTTTGGAATGTAATTTAAGTAGCAACATAAGTAGGTTTCGCCAATTATTCCAGGGCATTTACCATTGTTTTTTTATTTCCACTGATTCGGGACATATTTTCCCCCTTCAGACTTTTATACCTGAAAGGGAATAAAGAAAACAATTTATAATGAGAGGAATTTTTATCGTAAGAAAATTAGCTTTTGCAGTATTAGTTTTGCTTTGTCTTTTCAATCATGCGAATGGGCAAATTAAGATTAATGAGTTGTGTCCATCCAATGTATCGATTATTACCAATACAAATGGCAAGTACGACGACTGGATAGAGCTATATAATAAAGGAGCAGGGTCGGTAAATCTTACCGGGTATGGACTAACAGATGACACAACAAAGAAAAATAAATTCGCTTTTCCATCTTATAATCTTTCTGCAGGTGGTAAAGTACTTGTATTTACCTCAGGCCATAACAACTCTCCTTTAGTAGATCATTGGGAAATGGCAGTTTCATCGGGAACTACCTGGAAATATGCTTCCGGCAGTGCCTCTATTGATACCAACTGGAGAAATCCGGGATTTAATGAATCCGGCTGGTCATCCGGTACAGGAGGAATTGGTTTTGGAGATGGCGATGACAATACTACTATTCCGGTTGGCGTATCCGTGATGATGCGTAAGACGTTTAATATTCCAGACACATCAAAAATATTCAAAGGCGTATTCCGTATGGATTACGACGATGGTTTTGTGGCATATCTGAATGGCATTGAAATAGCACGCTCTAATATTGGTATTGATGGATTCAGGCCTTTGTGGGATGAACTTGCAAGCAGCGGCAGGGAAGCATTGTCCTATAGGGGGCTTCCACTTGATTCATTTTATATTTCTCAGTCAATATTGAAATCCGCCATTCGGCCGGGATCAAATGTTCTGGCAATTGAAGTACATAATTCACCGGCCAATTCAGATGATTTAACATCCATACCGTATTTATTTTTCGGAATGAGTTCTCCGGGCTTAACATTTAGCACAATTCCATCGTGGTTTAAAGTTCCACCGAAAGATTATTTTAGTGCAAACTTTAAGTTAAGTCGTACAGGGGAAAAAATTTATTTATACAACCCTTCCGGAAGTGTTCTCGATCAACTTACTTATACAACAGTCTTATCCGATAACTCTTATTGCAGAATTCCTGATGGCTCTTCAAACTTATGTTATACGAATACACCAACCCCTGCAGCCTCCAATAATTCATCCATTTGTTATCTGGGTTATGCCATGTCACCTATATTTTCCAAACAAGGAGGGTATTACAATTCAACACAAGCAATTACTTTAATAACAACGACGCCGGGTGGAGTAATCAGGTATTGTACCAATGGTGACACGCCAAATGATTCCAGTCAGTTGTACAGTGCGCCAATAACGATCACTTCCACTACTTCGCTTCGTGCGCGTGTCTTTGCCACCGGATACTTACCCAGTCAAACAGTCACAAATACATTTATAATCAATGGATCTACTCATCTCTCAACTTTCTCTATTACGACCGATTCGCTTAATCTGTGGGATTACAATACAGGCATTTATGTCCTGGGCCCCAATGCAGCATCTTCTTCACCTTATAAAGGCGCTAACTTCTGGCAAGACTGGGAAAAGCCTGCAACGATTGAATACTTCGATAAAAATAAAAATCTCGTAGTACGTTTTGATGCCGATATAAGAATATACGGAAACTATTCCAGAGCAAAACCTCAAAAGAGTTTCGAGATAAGTTTAAAATCCCATTATGGTACAAGTTCCTTTTCATATCCTTTAATACCGGATAAATCTTTTATTACAGAAATAGACGATATCGTATTAAGAAATTCAGGAACAGACTGGAATTTGGTTCATTTCAGGGATGCTATGATGGAAAGGATAATGAAAAACACATACACAGGGTATCTGGCAACAGAGCCAACGATAGCATATCTGAACGGAGAATATTGGGGAGTTTATCATATCAATGAAAACCATGATAACCATTGGATGAAAAATAATTTCGGATACGATAAAGACCACATTGACTATTTAAAAGAATCGGGTGCTAAAATTCAAATTCAGAATGGCAGTGATGCTTCTTTTTGGAACTTGTATAATTTTACTACTACACAAACACCAACCACACAGCAATACTACGATTACATAAATTCAACACTCGATTTAAAAAATTATACTGATTATTTTGTGGCAGAAACATTTTACAACAATGGGGATTGGATTGGAGACTGGACAAACAACATTCAAATGTGGAAACCAAAAAGCGCCAGCGCTAAATGGAGATATCTATTATATGATTTAGATTTTGGACTTGGATTGGGGGGCGCTGTTACTGAAAACCGATTATCTAAAGCCAGGAATCCTGCAGCTTTCAGTTATTCATCTGAAATGTTTGATGCCATTTTAAAAAATCAAACATATCAAAGATATTTTATTAACCGTTATGCGGACTTGATGAACACCATTTTTCTCCCAACAAATGTCAATAATGTTATGCACTCATACAAAGACACAATGAGTTATGACATGACATCACATTTTGCTAAATGGGGAAGCAGCACCAGTTCATGGAATTCTCAAATTAATAGTATGATTTCATTTGAGAACAGCAGGATTGGTAAAATGAAAGATTTTATTAAAGCTGAGTTTTCACTTCAGGGAAGAT
>JAYURB010000446.1:0-2842 GCA_043756425.1 Bacteroidota bacterium | reverse complement strand
CCAATATTTCGCAGCCGTATGACAGGGAGGTTGAATTAATAAATATAGAAGGTAAGCTGGTTAAAAAGCAAAATTTATATCAGGGAAGTACGATGTGTTATTTTGATTTGCAGACGGTTTATTCGGGAATTTATTTTGTAAAAGTTTCCGGAGGTAACAGATCAAAAACTAAAAAAATATTAATAGGTACTAATTAAATTTTCGACTCCGAATTCATTAAATATTACAATAAGTTTATTGGGTAGAATTTATTCTATTTCCTGCTGACTCTCTTTTACCCATGGCAGGAATTAGTTCGTTGAATTTGCCCAGTCCGTATTTAGGCATGTTATTATAGATACATTCATAATTCCCTGCATTTACTTTATATGTTTCATGCCATATTCCGACATCGCCATTGCTTTTGATTTTTGTGTTAAATGCTTTCCAAGCGGGATAATGATGGCTATTACGGTCTTTAGCATAAGCTTCTAAATGTTCAAATGATTTCCAGTACTGAATGGTGACAGGTGGAATTCCCCCAAGCAATTGAAAGCCTAGAAGTCCACTCTCCGGTTTTTCCATGAGTTCTTTTAGCATTTTGGGCATAGCAGCAGCTACAGGAATCCATTTATGGAATTTCCAAAAACGGTTTATCCGCATGCCAATAAGGAAAACAACAAAGTCGCCTTCTATGTTTACTGTCATTCTATTGTTGATCGTCTTTGCCATGTTTAATTGTTTTTATTTAATAAATAAATTGCAGATAGAATTTAATACTTAATCTTAAAGAAAGGATCAAGTATTAAGACATGCTTAAAGGTAAAATATTATAATGGAAAAGAAAAAAGAGTGTATAAGAAGTAACTTTCTGTCAGTTGTTTTTTCAGAACCCTGAGAAAGTGTTGAAATAATTATTCGTAAAATAGTCTTTAATAGCGGACTATTCTTTTCAGAAAGCTTCCTTTTTCATTTATAATGTTTACAAAAAGTACACCTTTAGCATAATCCGGAAGTGAAATTGTATGATATAAATATCTTTCATTGATAAAAAGACTTTCCGTATAAACTATTTTCCCTAAAGCATCAAAAATAGAAATTTTTGAATTTTCTCCTGATAAATTTCTAAAAAATATTCCAAATTCATTTCCATAAAATGGGTTAGGATATATTGTAGTATAGACATCGTCATCGGAAATAGTAATTCCTGTATTGATGAAATTATAGGTAGCAATTTCACTGCAATTGGAAATTGTATCTCTTACAATTACAGAGTAAAGAGCTGATAAACCCGGTACGCAAGTATCATTTGAACAATTGGAAGGAAAGCCGTTAATAAGCCAGGAATAAGCATACGCTGAATTGTAAGGATTGCAGATCAAAAGTCCATTTGATTCCTGAATAGATGGTTGAATAATTCTGACTGTTAAATGCTCAGAAGCAGAAGCAGTACAACCGTTGGTGTCAGTAACCTGAACACTGTAATTAGTATCGGTTGATACATTTATGCATTCATTTGTTCCGCCATTAGACCATAGATATGCCGGAAATCCCGGTGTTGCGCACCAATTAACAAATGCTCCGCCGCAAATTAAGGAGTCGCCTGTTATAGTAACAGCAGGGGGAGAAACAAAGGTTAGATTTTTAAAACTATTCGCAACACAACCGGTTTGATCGTGAACAGTAACGGAATAGTTACCGGGATTATTTACGCTGATACAGGAAGAGGTATCTCCAGTACTCCAAGCGTAAGTAGCATATCCATTCGGAACACAAAGAGATGAACTGCTTCCAATGCATCCTTTTGCAGGTCCTGTTATGCTAACATTAAATGAAGTTGAAAAAACAACAGTTTGTGTAGCACTGGCAGTGCAGCCATGGCTGTCAGTAATAGTAACAGTATAAATACCATTACTGTTTACATTGATACAATCAGTAGTTTTAGCGTTGGACCATAGATAAGATGTTCCGCCCGAAGACGCACAAAGAGGCACAACACTACCTATGCAAGCTGAAGATGGTCCGGAAATATTAGCATTCAGAGGAGTAAAAATGTTTAATGATTTAGAAGCGCTTTTTGTGCAACCGTTGGAAAGATTTGTTGCTACAACTGTATAGTTTCCGTTAGCAGTCGGATTTATACAAGCTGATGTTGCACTGTTAGACCACGAATAACTGTAGTTGCCGTTTGTCGCACATAATTGAGAACTGGATCCGCTGCATATGGAATCCGGTCCGGTAACGTTCATTATAAAGGAGGGATTGATGGTTAGTGAATGTGATGATGAACTTGTACATCCATTTAATCCTGTCACAGTAACAGTGTACAATCCGGAAATAGAGGCAGTAATACAACTGTTCGTATTTCCATTCCCCCATAAATATAATGAATCTCCTGCAGGAGCACAAAGTTGAGCAACAGTAGAATTACATGTTGATGTCGGTCCGGTAATGGCCGAAGAAGGAGGATTCAGAATAACAAAAGGTGCGCTGGAGCTGGCTGTACAGCCATTAGCATCAGTTGCAACAACGGTATATACATTTCCCGTCGGTGGGGTAATGCAATCTGTGATTTGCCCGTTTGACCAAATGTAAGCAGTAAATCCTGCTGTAGCACATAGCTGAGCGGATGAACCCTGACAGACGGATGAAGGACCGGTTATTGAAACACCGGCAGCGGGATAAATGGTAATTGCTTTTGAGTTACTTCCTGTACATCCGAAAGCATCCGTAACCGTAACGGAATACGTATTAGAAGAGGTTGGAGAAATACAACCGGTTGAAGCACTAGTATTCCATAGATATGAACTGTAAGAACCGGAAACGCATAATTGAGGATTGTTTTCCGGACAAGCTGTTGAAG
>JAYURB010000445.1:0-6615 GCA_043756425.1 Bacteroidota bacterium | reverse complement strand
GTCATATTGTTTTAAAAAGAAGCACTCCGATTTTTAATTTTACCAAGAAGATATTGCAAACAGCCGACAACGGAATAGCATCATTGGTATATTTCGACAGACAATATCATTTTTTTAAATTTGATTCCTCTCTCATTTTTCAAATGGGGAAACCAATTATTAATATTGATCCTGCAAATACCGGTGAAGTATTAACCATTGCAACCGATTTTATTGAAACCCCTTCATCCGATATACTTGTATGCGGCCATTCAACTTTTTTAAATAATTCTTCTTCCAATAATTTTGATTATTTTATTACTAAGTTTAATTCCGTGGGAGATAGTCTTCTTACAAAATCATTCAGCAATACATTTGGTGATTATTCAAAAAATATTATCCTTACCAGAGACCAAAAAGTTTTGATTACGGGGACAGAATCATCGGTTTCAAATACTGTAATTTATTCTTATTCCTATACGAGGGCCGATGAAAATAAATTTTACAAAATAAATTCTTCTTCCAGATGTTTCGTGATAAAGCTAAGCACTGATCTTTCACAAATCTGGGCAAAGAGTTATGGCAATGGATTTGGATCCGATGGTCTTGTAACTGTAGAACGGCCCGATGGTTCATATCTCATCTGCGGCAATCAGGTTAGTTACGGAAATAAGAATGCTATTTTATTGTTTACGATAAAGGCTTTAAAAAACGGGAACCTCCCTTAATAAATAGGTAATGCGAAATTATTACTTTGTATTTATTTCTCTATTGATTCTGGCTTTTCAATCTTGTAAAAAAGAGGAGGAGGTTAAAGCATCATCTTTTTTACATTTCTTCAATTCAAGAGGTAGAGAAATTAGAATGAAAGATGCCGGATTTTCTTTTCTGGAAGGCAAAGGATGGAATTCCAGAATAAACCGTTTCGATAAGGCTAATAGAAATATTTGGACTTGCGATTTAAGTAAAAAGTTAATTCATCATGAAGAAGCATACTATTCCATACTTTCCATTTGTGAAACTAAAGAGGGAGGCCTGGCCGGGTTTTCGTTTTATCAGGACACGATTTATGGATTCCATTATTTAAAAATGTTTAAAATTAATCGGGAGGGTGTCTTTTTGTGGGAACGCTTAGTAAATGTGTTTTATTCACCTTATTCGTTTAATTTTAGTCCTTTTTACGCTGATAATAATGATAATTTTATTTCATCTTATTTTCTTTATTCTACCGGATTATCCTCTGCTTTTATAAAGATAGATTCATCCGGAAATTATTTGTCCGATCAATATACTAATTTAGTTTCTTTTTCACTATTTTCTTTATCCGATGCCGGCGATTTGTATGCTATAGGTGAAGACTTTTTTTTGGGAGAAAGCTTCTTATATAGGATGGATACAAGCAATGTCAGCCAGATTCAATTTCAAATATTCCTTTTAACTAATAAAAATGTTTTAAATCAATATTATCAAACAACAATTTTGCCTTCCAATGACGGAGGATGTATTATTGCAGGGTATACAAATTCGGAAAGCAATACGTTTAACTTTTACATCCAGAAATTTAATTCGTCCGGAGGAATCGACTTTACTAAAAGAATTGGTACAATCAATCATGATTATCTTTCTTCCGCTATCCGGACAAGAGACGGTGGGCTATTGTTAGTTGGAACTTCCTCTAAAAATGGATTGGATGAAAATCAAACACCTGATTTATCACTTGATTTCAATTCGAAATTATATATAGTGAAGCTTGATGCATCATACAATTTAGAATGGGAGAAAAATATAGGAGCAGATTTCGGAAGTCAGGGAATTGATGTTAATGAAGATCAATTAAATCAATTTTTTGTGCTTGGGAAACAAGCAAGTCACGGCAATGATTTTTTAAATCAATTGTTTATTTTACGTTTAAAACCGGATGGAAGTGATAATTTCTAGACATAGTGCAAAATATTTATTTATTTTATTTTTTTTCATTTCCAAGAGCGCTTTTATGCAGGTTCCTGCGATTCAATGGCAGCATTGCATTGGAGGAAGCGGTTTTGATGCGCCGGTTTCAATAGTACATGCATTTAACAATGATGTTTTTCTCGTTGGCTATACTGCATCAACAAATGGTGTTGGCATCCCTAACCATTCATCTTCAGATGACTTCCTGGTTTGTCGTTTCGATAGCATGGGAAGTATGAAATGGCGAAAATGTTTTGGGGGTGCAAGATCAGATGTTGCTACTGCCGCTAGTTTCTGTTCTGACGGAGGACTTATTGTTTGTGGAAGAACAAAATCTTTTGAAGGGGATGTGCAAGGATATCATTTTGGAACTAATACTGATAATATTGATGCATGGATATTGAAGCTGGATTCATCCGGAAATCTCCAATGGTCTAAATGTCTGGGCGGATCATTTAATGATCAGATACAAAGTGTTATACAATTGTCGGACGGAAATTATTTGTGCGCCGGATATACTCATTCAAATGATGGCGATGTTTCAGGTAATTACGATTCAACAAATCAATACAGCGATGCTTGGCTTGTTAAATTAAATTCAACAGGAGGAATTATTTGGCAAAAGTGTTTTGGCAACAGCTTTGGTGAATCTGCTTCTAGTGTAATTGAAACTTCAAATCATCGATATGTTTTTGTTGGGAATGCCACTGCCTTAGGAGGAGATGTTTTAAATTTCAATGGACTTACTGATTCTTGGTTAGTAATAACCGATACTTCCGGAAATATTTTATTTAGCAAATGTTATGGTGGAACCGTAAACGACGTTGCAAATAAGGTAGTTGAAACATCTGACGGCGGATTTTTAATTACCGGATCAACATCTTCTCCCGATGGAGATGTTACAGGTTTTCATCAGGACCCAGGAGGATCGACTTCAAATCAGGATTATTGGATACTAAAAACTGATTCTATTGGAAATATTCAATGGAATAAGTGTGCAGGGGGATTCAGTCAGGATATTGCTTATTCTGCAATAGAATCCGGCGATGGAGGGTATATTGTTATCGGTCAATCACTCTCTTCCGACGGAGATGTTACCGCTAATTACGGAGAGACAGATACGTGGATTGTTAAACTTGATTTATCCGGCAATATTGTGTGGGAGAAAAATTACGGGGGAGGAAAAGATGATCAGGGAATGGATGTTTATGAATATGCCGGAAATTTATATTTCTGTTCAATAACCTTGTCTAATGATGTTGATGTCTCATTGAATAGTGGCGGCGATGGTGACATTTGGTTTGTTAAACTTTCTGTTCCTGTAAACGTTGATGAAATTAGTGGGCCACCGAATGAAATGATTATTTCGCCTAATCCTTCACAAGGAGAAATTTCAGTTAATATCGAAAACAAAGAATTCTTGTCGTCAGAATGGAAAGCGTTTATTTATGATAATCAGGGGAAATTAATGTTCACCCAAAAAGTAACGGAAGGCCGGAATTTTAAACTTGACCTTGATTATTTAACAAAAGGAATTTATTTTTTAAAGCTAGTCAAAACTGATTTTTCGAATAGTATTTCAGAAAAATTTATTGTCGAATAAATTGAAACCATGATGCCCCAAAAAATATATTCATTACTATTCACTCTCCTGTTTTTCCATGCTTTTTCCAGCGCACAGGTTGTTAATATATGGGAACATAAGGTTAATCATTCCGGTTTAAAAACCGAACCATTCGGCTTGGAAATTGACTCTATAGGGAACTCATGGATTTTATTGCAAAATGAACAAGGTTTCAATTTACAGCATTATGATTCTTCCGGTAACACTCTTTGGATTGCAGGCCTTCCTGTTCAGGATTATGGTTCAGAAGTACGAGGCTTTCAATTGGATCAGCAATTTAATTCTTTTGTATTAGTTTCTTTATTAGACTCCGATACATTAATTAATTCATGGCATATGTGTGTTATTAAATATAATGCTTCCGGAAATGAAATCTGGCGCTATTTTCAAATGGAACACGGAAGAGCAGGCTCTATGAATGTTGATGATTCAGGCAATGTATGCATCATTGGCACTACTCTGGATTCGCTTCCCCCAAGGCTAAAAATTACGAAAATTAATTCTAACGGAACCTTACTTTGGAGCCAGGAGTATTCTCTTGGTGTATCCTTGGCGACTACTGAATTTTATGGTATAAAGATACAAGATGACGGTGAGGGCAACCTGTTTGTTTGTGGAGGGTTTTTTAATTTTTTTCCCGATTCATCTCATGTTGCAATTTTAAAAATTACGTCTACCGGAAATATAATTTGGTCGCAATTTTATAATTTTTATCCAAATAGTTTCGGAATGGGAATTAATTTTTCGTATGATTTGTCTCAATCACTTTTGGTGGCGACGGAAAACTATGATCAAACAAGTGGTTTATTAAGTACTATCATACTTCATTACGATACATCAGGAAATTTAGTAAAAGTTATAAACCCCGCCGTTACTATCAATAAGATTTACCTACTTTCTAACGGAGATTATTTGCAGGCAGGAGATGTATTGCAATACGTCAATTCATCTGATAGCGTTTTATGGGTACAAGCATATGGGAATGCAAAATTTGCAGATATTTTTGTTGATAGAAACAATTCTATTTATTTGGCTGGAATGGATTCCGGCAAATATGTTTTTGCTAAATATTCAATAACCGGAAACCCTCAATGGGCCCAACATTATGACGACAATGGATTAGCTATTTATGGATCAGATGCCAGATATATTCGAACAGATGCAGATGGAAATATTTATGTCACAGGATTTGTAAAGAATAGCGACCATTTTGGCGATGGCCATACAGCAACATTAAAATACAAAGAATATAATACTTCAATAACTGACATTTTAACGGAAAGGATTAATTTTACTGCCTTTCCGAATCCTGCAAACGATAAAATCACTTTAGCGTTTAATGCTAATAATTTTGCTGAATACTTTATTAAATTAACAGATATTAGCGGACAAACAATGATAAATGCTCAGGGAAAAACCACTATGGGAAAAAATGCAATAGAACTTGAACTCTCTAGTCTTGCAAACGGGCTTTACTTATTGCATGTCCGGGTAGGAAATGAAAATGGAATTATTAAAGTCATAGTTCGCTGATTTTTTGTAATAAAATTGATTATACTCCGAACGGGAAGGCTTTGTGAATTATTAAATAAATAGTTAAAAACAGATAAGAACAGTATTTACAATTAAATTTCAAGGTTAATCAGAGACCGCACTTCGACTGCCTTTAGTGACCACACTTCGACTGCCTCAGTGACAACACTTCGACTGCCTCAGTGACCGCACTTTGGCTCTCAGGGCAATGTCATTTATTTAAGTTAAATGATTTATACGTAGTCAATTTAAGGAATTATTAGGCCCGTTAGGGCCAGACTCTTGGTAACTTTTGGACAATACAAGAGCGCTAAGCCCCTTTAGGGGCGGACTCTTTAAACACACAGCTTTTTTCGACATCGAAAGCACACTGTATTCACCTATCCGACAACTTATCATCAAATATTGTCTGAAGGGCCCAGCGGGAAATCGGTTGTTTAAAAATATATCGTTCGTCAAAATCAACCTCAAAGAGTTGAAGAAACTTTTGGTACTCTTCAACAAAGGATATTTTCTTATGATGTTCCTTTTGGTTTTGAATATATTTAATCACATTCATCAAATCAGATTTGCTATAAGAAAAGGCTCCATAACCACCCTGCCAATTAAATTTATATTTCATAAATCCACGTTTGTTTATCCACTTACTTGAGTCAGCTTTTATCTCTTCCATCAAATCGGGTAGCGGATCAGATGGACGGTATCCTATCAGAGCATGCAGATGATCTTCAACTCCATTAATACACAACAATTTATGACTTCGTTTCATAATAATTTCGGAAATGTACTTATGTAGTTCCATTTCCCAATTGGGATCAATTAAAGCATCTCGATATTTTACTCCAAAGATGAGTTGAAGATGTATTTGTGTGTACGTATTTGCCATTTAATTTTTACACAATTGTACATGAAGAATAAGCCGAGTGCAACCAATATATGCAGGAACTTTTACGCTGTTGTATAAATTGACATATGCGTTGTGTTTAAAGAGTTCGCCCCTAAAGGGGCTTTACGTAATCGTGTTGTCTATTGTTACCGAAAGTGCGGCCCTAAAGGGCCTGTCACTTCTAAAAGCATTTACTTAATATGAATTTTTGTGATTAACACAATGACATTGCGCTCAGGGAACGGGGATTAATTTGGATGGTTCCTGAGCCGAAGGATGGTTCCTGAGCTGAAGGATGATAATTAGCCAGATTCGAAATGTATTTATTCAAATTATAAAACCTGCCCGCTCGAAGTATAGTCATTTATTAATTTTCCCGTAGCCAATTAATCTAATTGTGGTTAGTTGAAAATACCCGCTTCCCGGGTTAGAAGCACTTGTAGCGTCAAAAATATTCTCTTTTCTTTGTTAAAAAAATATGTATTAATTATTAAATTATTTGGAATTAGCGAAGGAAAAATATATTAAATTTATACACTTTCAGTTTTATTTATGAAGATTGATTTTAATTTAGATTCTCCTGCCGATTTTAGTCAAATTGCAGATTTGGAATGGCTTGAAACAAATGGCCTTGGTGGTTATG